>JACMIM010000737.1 GCA_014381165.1 Roseiflexaceae bacterium | reverse complement strand
GCATACAGCTCTCAGTTTCGTTATCTTGTTTTACCTTTTTGCCCTCGCAGAGCACAAAGATGAGACTCCCCATGCACATCCCGTACCAACAGTATTGTTGGAATATACGTTGGTAGACAGGTTTTGTATTGCTTTCTTAATATCTCTTCAGTGTAAGCTGATAGCTTCCTGATACGTGTTGCAAAAGTAGATTTTTCTCCTGCATGCACGCCATACAATCGACAAATGTGGTAAACTTCGGCGCGTTGCGTGCGGTGCCCGGCGAGCGTGGGCGAGCGTGGACGCGTGACAGCCATTATCAGTAGTGGTTCGCCACATAACATCATCGGGAGCATTCATAGTGCAGGGTTTCTTTCTGGATCGGCGATGGTCATATGCGTTGGCGCTGGGTGCACTTGCAATGACTATAACAGGCTGCGGCGCACCAAGCGCGATACCGGCATCGACTCAGGCAACTAGCGCCCTCGCAGCGTTGCCAGCGACCCTTATCCCAGCCACGGCGCTACCAATGGCAACCGCAGCGCGATCGTCGACGACCGCGCCATCTCCAACTCCAGCGCCAGCGCCGACCTTAGAGGCTACGACCGCAACGCCACAGCTGTCCCAGATCGATCCACTGCTCGCCGAAGATCTCCAGCGCACGCTCGATCTTCTGGTGGCCGACGGCACGATCCCCGGTGCGGTTCTGTCGGTTGATATTCCCGGCCACGAGCCATGGCACGGCGCGAGCGGCTTTGCAGACATGCAGCGGACGCAACCGATGGAGCCGGCGACCGAGGTGCGCATCGCCAGCATCAGCAAGGTATTTACTGCCGTCGTTGTGCTTCAGCTGCTCGAAGAGGGGCGGCTCAGCCTCGATACACCACTCTCGACCTGGTATCCGCAGATTGTGCCAAACACCGACCGTATAACCGTGCGCAACCTGCTCCAGCACACGACCGGCCTCTATGACTACCTAGAAGACAAACACTTTCTCTCTGAGCTCTTTCAAGCACCAACCTATGTCTGGCCGCCAGCTGAGCTTGTCGCCTACGCCGCCGTACGTCCCTCGGCATTTCAGCCAGGTGCAAAGGGTGCATGGGATTATTCCAGCACGAACTACGTGATCCTAGGCATGATTGTAGAGCAGGTGACCGGCAACACGCTCGCACACGAGATGCGCCAGCGTATCTTCGTTCCGCTCGGGCTTGAGCACACCTTTTTCCCGCCCGACGACACGGTGCAGGGCGCTGCAGCGCGCGGATACCGGCAGCTGGTCGATCAGACCAATATCTCGCTCTCATTTGCTTTTGCGACGGCGAATCTGGTCTCGACGACCGACGATGTACGGCGCTTTGGCGTGGCGCTGTTCGGTGGCAAGCTGCTGAAGCCCGAGACGATGGAGCAGATGTTTGCGTTCAAGAATGGCAAGGGCCAGTACAACATGCCAATGCTCGAGTACGGCCTGGGCGTGATGCGCAACCAGCTTGAACCGAGTGCCGGCGCGCCAGGCCAGGTGCATAAGGCGGCGCGTACAGTACTGGGGCATACCGGTGGTTTCGGCGGGTTCCGCTCGGCACTCTGGCACGAGCCCGAGAGCGGTATCACAATCGCGCTGGGTATGAACCAGGGTGCGACCGACCCGAACATCCTCGCAACCCACGTGTTCACAGCCATTTATAACCACGAATGAGGCTTCGGTTCGGTCTCAACGTAGCCGCAGCACGTCGATCACGCGGGTACTCTGCGCCTACAGCGCGGTGTGGGCCGCACATGTGGTTGTGATGGATCTGTCGCTGTCGATATCGCTGCCGGCGCATTGGCCGACCAGGGATCCAGGCTGCAGTAGTTGTTGTTAAGGGAAGCACGAGCATGTTCCAGCACAGTGCGAACGCGCTCATTGTGCGCCCGTTTGATCGCAGCCACCAAGCAGAACCAGCGTACCTTGCGAATGCGCTCCTGTTTGCCAGGACGTGGCGTGCCATGCGCACTATGGATAAGGTAGTACCGCACGTTCTTCTGGCGCGTCTGCCGGCGCTTGACCACTGGGTATGTGACCTCGTGAAGGAATACCTCGATCGTGCCGTTGAGCGCCGTCTCTTCAGCAACCTCACGCCGCAATGCCTCAAGATCATTTTCGCCGGCTTTGATATGACCCTTGGGAAGGCTCCATCCACCATGCTCTTTCTTGATCAGCAGTACCTCAATCGCGCCGTGAGTGTTGCGCCGATAGATCACGCCGCCGGTGGCGTAGCAAGGCGTTGATTCTTTTTTCATACAAACTCCATGTCGTCTCGCGCTGGGTATGTCCTGTTCGTGCGATGGCTACACTTTCTCCGCATTGGCATCTTTAGCTCGAGCACATATATACTGCAAGGTGTGTGCCAAACATCGGTGAGAATGGAGGGCGTATAGACAAGTATCTAAATCAAGCTGAGATTCTTCTACGTGACGAGTATCTGTGTGGCGTATGGGCCTCGGCAAGTATCACATGCACAGCGTCTCGGGCCGGCGCAGAGAAGAGCGAATGCATACACGATGTGTACGCCGATTGATGGCATCACTGCTGCTATCGCCTGAGTTGAGGCGACCCATTTCATTGAAGGGAGCAAGCGGCAATGCGGCAAGCAACTGAGCGCGACCGGACGACGCTTCGACCGATTGATGAGGCCAACGCTGAATCGCGCTGGCCAAAGCCTAAGGTGCGGTATCTCGCGTGTCGCCAATCGTAATCTTGGCTCGATTTCGAGGGCGAAATCAACGGGCTGCCCCACACGGCAAGTGGACGAGCCACTTGCTCCTGCACCGCAAGGATGAAATGTGGAAGATGATCCACTACCATGATTCTCGTCCTGGAGATCTTTTGAGCTGAGAGTAAAGCACATTAGGAGTACTATGCATTATTTCGCACTCGCGACCGATTATGATGGCACACTGGCTCACGATGGCGTGGTGAGCGACGAGACAATCGCGGCGCTGGAGCGGCTGCGCGCGACCGGCCGCAAGCTGATCCTGGTCACCGGCCGTGAGTTGGCCGATCTGGCGCGCGCATTCCTGCGGATTGATCTGTTCGACCGCGTGGTGGCCGAAAACGGTGCGCTGATCTACAACCCTGCCACGCGCGAAGAGCAGCCGCTGGGCGAAGCACCGCCTGAGGCGTTGGTCGCGGCGCTTCGCGCCCAGGAAATCACTCCGCTTTCTGTCGGTCGTGTGATCATCGCCACCTGGCACCCGCACGAGACGACCGTGCTCAAGACGATCCGTGACCTGGGTTTGGAACATCAGGTGATCTTCAACAAGGGCGCGGTGATGGTGCTGCCGCCGAGCATCAACAAGGCCGCCGGCCTGGACACCGCGTTGGATCAATTGGGCCTCTCGGCGCACAACGTCGTCGGCATCGGCGATGCCGAGAACGATCACTCCTTCATGAGCCTGTGCGAATGCTCCGTAGCGGTCGCCAACGCCCTGCCGATGGTCAAGCAGCACGCCGACTATATTACGCGCGGCGACCATGGTGCCGGCGTAGCCGAGCTGATCGACATGATCATCGCTGATGACTTGCAAGCGTTGGAGCCGCGCCTGGCACGCCACCAACTGCTGCTTGGCACGCGTGGGGAACAGCAAGGCGCGCAGGTACGGCTCGCGCCGTATGGTACGAATGTGTTGCTTACCGGATCGTCGGGTGCCGGTAAATCGACGCTGGCAACTGCCGTGCTGGAGCGCCTGGCCGCGCAAGGCTATCAGTTCTGCATCATCGACCCGGAAGGCGACTACGAGTCATTCGAAGGCGCGGTGACCCTGGGCGACCCCAATCGCGACCCGAGCGCCGACACGGTGCTCGAGCTGCTCGGGACGTCACGCCAAAACGTGATTGTCAACCTCCTGGGCGTTGCGCTGGAGCACCGGCCGATCTTCTTCGAGCAGCTGCTGCCGCGTATCCAGGAGCTGCGCGCTCGCACCGGCCGACCACACTGGCTGGTGATCGACGAAGCGCATCACTTGCTGCCGACCTCCTGGCGTCCATCGCGGAATACCTTGCCGCAGGAGCTGAGCGGCCTGATGCTGATTACGGTGCATCCCGATCATGTCACACCGGCCGTGCTGTCGCTGATCGAGACGATTATCACCGTTGGCGAGTCGCCGGAGAAAGCGATCCAGGCCTTCGGCGAGGCGCTGGGTGAAGCATATCCAAATCTCGCGCCCATGAAACTAGAACCCGGCGAGGCGCTCGTCTGGTCGCGCGCGCAGGATTCGGGGATAGAACCCGGTACGACACCGTTCCGGCTACGGATCGCTCCGCCGAGCGGTGAGCGGCGCCGACACTCGCGCAAGTATGCGGAGGGCAACCTGGGCGAAGACAAGAGTTTCTATTTCCGTGGATCAGATGGGAAACTCAATCTGCGGGCCCAAAACCTGCTGTTGTTCATCCAACTGGCTGAGGGCGTGGATGACGACACCTGGCTGTATCATCTGCGCCAGGGCGATTACACGCGCTGGTTCCGCGAGGCGATCAAGGATGATGAGCTTGCCGCCGAGGCTACGCGTGTCGCGGAACAGCCATCAATCGGGGCCGAGGAGAGCCGGGCAGCGATTAAAGCCGTGATCGAGGCGCGCTATACCGCGCCCGCATGAGCCTTGCGATTGGAGGTATGTCTCCCGTACGGCTAGATGCGATTGAATGGCGCATTGATCTGGCCGAGGAACTGGTGCGCGAGCTGCTCTGGCGAACGCTCGCGCCAGCGGGGTCGTTCGGATTGGCATATTGAGCACTGCAATTAGCAAGAAGCATTGCGCGACGTCTTGCTCGATGGGTACCAGCTCGCCGGCATCAGCGTCACGATCAAGGGCGGTAGAATGCACGTAGAACTGTCGTACCTGTCCCCACCCCACAATGCCGGCGCACGTGCATAATCTGGTGGCATCCTGTGTACAAGAAGGAGAGCGGACAATGGCAGATACGGCGGCCGATATCTTGGTTGATACCCTTGCGGACTGGGGCGTTGAGGTCATCTTCGGTCTGCCTGGCGATGGCATCAACGGCATTATGGAAGCGTTGCGTAAGCGCAAGGATACGATTCGTTTCATTCAGGTGCGGCATGAAGAGGCAGCTGCTTTCATGGCCTGCGGCTATGCCAAGTTCACCGGCAAACTCGGCGTCTGTCTGGCCACATCCGGGCCTGGTGGCCTGCACCTGCTCAATGGCCTCTACGATGCCAAGCTGGATGGCCAGCCAGTGTTAGCGATCACTGGGCATCACTACCACGACCTGATCGATACCCATGCCCAGCAGGATGTGAACCTGGATCGCGTATTCATGGACGTCGCGCTCTACTCGACCCGCGTCATGGGGCCTACCCACGTCGAGAACGTGACACACCTGGCCTGTCGCACGGCGTTGAGCCGCTGCGGCGTCGCCCACATCAATTTCCCCACCGATACCCAGGATCAGGTTGGCGGGGAGCGATCCATGCGTAACGTTCCCGGCCACAACATTGAGATCGTTGCGCGCCGGGCAGGGCTTCCGGCTGATCACGATCTCCAGCGCGCCGCCGCGCTGCTCAATGCTGGAACGAAGATCGCAATTCTAGCCGGGCGCGGCGCGCTCGACGCGACCGATGAACTCGAGCGACTGGCCGAAATGCTTGGGGCACCGATTATCAAGCCACTGCTAGGTAAAGCGGCCGTGCCGGATACCAGCCCGTATACTACTGGCGGAATCGGTCTGCTCGGCACCAAGCCGTCGGAAGAGGCGCTTGGCGACTGTGACACGTTGCTGATGATCGGCACCTCCTTTCCATATATTGAGTTTCTGCCCAAGCCCGGCCAGGCGCGCGGTGTCCAGATCGATCTCGATCCGACACGCATCGGTCTGCGCTACCCGGTCGAGGTTGGTCTGGTCGGCGATAGCAAGCATACACTCCAGGCGCTCCTGCCGCTGCTCAACCGCAACGAGAATCGCGGTTTTCTCAAGCAGGCGCAGGATGGCATGGGCGCGTGGTGGAAGCTGATGGAGGATCGCGGCACGCGCCGGGACACGCCGATGAAGCCGCAGGTGGTGGCCTGGGAGCTCGGCAAGCGTCTCTCGGACACCGCGATTATCGCGTGCGATTCGGGCACGATCACTACCTGGTGGGCCCGTCAGATCCCAGTCAAGCGTGGGCAGATGCACTCGGTCTCCGGCACATTGGCCTCCATGGGATGCGGCCTCCCCTACGCGATTGCCGCCCAAATCGCCTACCCCGATCGACAGTGCGTCGCGTTCGTCGGTGATGGCGGTTTCTCCATGCTGATGGCTGAACTGGCGACGGCTGTCAAGTACGAGCTGCCGATCAAAGTGGTGATCATCAAGAATAATACGTTGGGGCAGATCAAGTGGGAACAGATGGTGTTTCTGGGCAACCCCGAGTATGGCTGCGAACTCCATCCGATCGACTTCGCCGGCTTCGCACGGAACTGCGGGGCGACCGGTTTCACCATCGAAGACCCTGCTACATGCGGCGACATCCTCGATGAGGCCTTGCGCACACCTGGGCCAGTCGTCGTCGAAGCAGTGGTCGATTCGAACGAGCCGCCAATGCCGGCCAAGATTACGCCGGAGCAGGCGCTCAAGTTTGCGCAGTCGCTGGCGCGCGGCACGCCGAACCGGATGGAGATCGCTGGCACGATTCTGAAGGATACGCTGCGTGAGTTGATCTAATACGCCGGCGTGTGAGACATCATTCAGTGAGAAGGGACAACAGTATGCGCGACAACGATCTGATGAAGCGGATCGCCCTAGGCGCGGCAGCAGGCCTCGCTGGAACCGTTGCACTCCAGCAAATCCGCACGCAGACGGCCAATGCCTTCCCGGAAACTGTGCCACCGATGCGTCAAGACCCCGGCGAGTTTATGGTCGAACAGGTGGAGCAGGTGCTGCCGGAGCGAACCAGCGAACAGATCTCATCCGGCGCTGAAACGGCGGCCGCGAAATCGCTGGCGCTCGGCTATGGCATGACTGCTGGCGTGGCCTATGGGGCGCGATGCGGGATGATACCGAGGAGTAAACCATGTCCGAGCACACCGTAAACCGGCCGGGTATCGGTATCAGCGATAACTCATTGCCAACCATTCCTAAGGGTAATCTCCGCGTCGTGACGACGCAGCCGTTCAATGCCGAGATGCCCGCACATGCCTGGGATACGGCGATTACACCCACCGAACACTTCTACGTTCGCAACCATTTCGCTCTGCCTGAGCTTGATCCTGAGTCATGGCAGCTCCAGATCGACGGCGCTGTGCAGCACGCCCACAGCCCATGGCTCGATGATCTGCGCGCCCTCCCCAGCCGCAGGGTCACGACGACCATGGCCTGCGCGGGCAACAATCGTCTTGGCTTTACACCACTGGCCAGCGGTGAGCCATGGGGATCGGGCGCCGTGAGCACCGCAACCTGGCAGGGCGTCCCGCTGCGTGATGTCCTCGCTTCGACCCAACTGCGAGGCACGGCCGTGGAATTGCTGTTCACAGGCGCAGACGAGGGTGTGCCGTCGGGCGAGCACGGGACGATCGTATTCGCACGATCGCTCCCGATCGATAAAGCGCTCGATCCTGACACGCTTCTGGCGTATGCGATGAACGACGCGCCCCTACCGCCCATCCATGGCGGGCCGGTGCGACTGATTGTCCCGGGCTGGTATGGCATGGCCTCGGTGAAGTGGCTGATCTGTGTGACGGCCCTGGAGCATGCCTTTGAGGGCTACTTCCAAAGCCAGCGCTATATGATCGATCGGCCTGGCCGGGCGACGAAGCTTCCGCTGCAAACGATGCGGGTTGAGGCCGCAATCACTAGCCCGCGCGCTGGCGATACGCTCAACATCGGAGAGCACACGGTGCGTGGGGTCGCCTGGTCGGGCGATGGTTCAATTGCACAGGTCGACGTGCGGGCCGATTACGATGGCGAATGGCAGCCCGCTCGATTGATTGGGGAGTCCCAACCGCACGCCTGGCAGACCTGGGAGTGGATCTGGAACGTGAACAAAGCGGGACGGCATGTCCTACAGGCGCGCGCGACCGATGCGCAAGATCATACGCAGCCTGAAGTCGCCGAATGGAATCGCTACGGATACGCCAATAACGCGATCCAATCGCTGGTTGTCGCAATTCACGATCGATGAGGAGGACTGTGCGATGCGAGAAGAGAGGCTGGCGCGGATCGCGCGCTATCGCCGTGCGGCGAACTTCCTGGCCGCTGCCCAGGTCTACCTACAGGATAACTGCCTGCTGGAGGAGCCGCTACGTCCCGAGCACATTAAGCCGCGACTACTCGGCCACTGGGGTACTGTCCCGGGCATCAACTTGGTCTATGCTCACCTTAACCGCCTGATCCGCGATCACGACGCGAATGTGCTTTTGATCACCGGGCCGGGCCACGGCGCGGCCGCCAATCTGGCGAACCTCTATCTGGAGGGCACACTCAGCGTGTTCTACCCGGAGCTAACGCGTGATCGCGCGGGCCTCAGCCGGCTCGTGCGCGGCTTCTCGTGGCCGGGCGGCTTTCCCAGCCATCTTAGCCCCGGCACGCCGGGCACCATCCACGAGGGCGGCGAGCTTGGTTATGCGCTTGCGACCGCGTTTGGCGCGGCATTCGATAATCCCGATCTGCTGGTGGCCTGCATTGTCGGCGACGGCGAAGCCGAGACTGGGCCGACCGCCACCGCCTGGCATGGTGTCAAATACCTCGATCCCGTGACCTGCGGCGCGGTGCTGCCGATCCTGCACCTCAACGGCTACAAGATCTCTTCGCCATCGATCTTCGGCACGATGGACAATCAGGAGCTACTCGCGCTTTTCCATGGCTACGGCTATGCGCCGCTGCTTGTCGATGCGCCGGACTATGACGAGGCACTGGCGGATGCACTTGAGCAGTCCTATGTTGGTATCCTGGCGATTCAACAAGCGGCGCGTTCGGTAGGCGCGCGTCTACGCCCGCGCTGGCCGATGCTGATTCTGCGGACGCCGAAGGGCTGGAGTGGCATCAAGGAGCTGGACGGCAAGCCAGTCGAAGGCTCGTTCCGCTCACATCAGGTGCCGGTGGAGGATGTGCGCGAGAACCCCCAGCACCTGGCGCTGCTGGAAGGTTGGCTGCGCTCCTACCATCCCGAGGAGCTGTTCGATCAGGATGGCCGGTCGTTGCCGGATATCGTGGCCACATGTCCTGATGGCAATCGGCGGATGGGTATGAATGAGCACGCCTATGGCGGCCGTATCCGGCGCGATCTCCCACTGCCGCGCTGGCAGCGGTATGGAGCAGATGTCGGCACGCCAGGCAGCGCGCGGGCCAGCAGCATGCGCGCGCTCGGCCCCTACCTGCGCGACGTCATACGGCAGACCGAGGCCACACGCAACTTCCGGATCGTCTGCCCCGATGAGCTCGAATCGAACCGGCTCGACGCGGTGTTTGAGGCAACCAGCCGCGCGTATGTCTGGCCGATCAAAGATACGGATGAGCATCTGGCACCTGACGGGCGGGTCATGGAGATTCTGAGCGAGCACACCTGCCAGGGCTGGCTGGAAGGCTACCTGCTAACCGGGCGCCACGGCCTGTTCCCATGCTACGAAGCATTCATCGCGATCATCGACTCGATGGTCAACCAGTACGCCAAGTTCCTCAAGCAGTCCGCCGAGATCCCTTGGCGCACTCCTATTGCATCGCTGAACATTCTGCTGACATCCGAAGGCTGGCGGCAGGATCATAATGGCTACTCGCACCAGGGGCCGGGTTTCATCGACCACTTGCTGAACAAAAAAGCCTCCGCAGTGCGGGTCTACCTGCCGCCCGATGCCAACTGTACGCTCCAGACGATCGACCACTGCCTGCGCAGCACCAACTATATCAACCTGGTGATCGCCTCCAAGCAGCCCATGCCGCAGTGGCTCGCTCCCGACGCGGCCTACGAACACTGCAAGGCTGGTGCCTCGATCTGGCGTTGGGCTAGCACCGACGATGGAGATCAACCGGATGTGGTATTGGCGGCGGCGGGCGACAACCCCACGCTCGAGTTGCTCGCGGCGGTCCGGCTGCTGCACCACGAGGTGCCTGAACTGCGTGTGCGTGTCGTCAACGTCACTGACCTGATGACCCTGGGAACGCAGAACGAACATCCGCATGGATTGACGGAAACGGCATTTGCGGCACTCTTCACGAGCGATCGACCGGTGATATTCAACTTTCATGGCTACCCGAATGCGGTACAGGCGCTGCTGTTCGAGCGCCCGAATGTCCATCGCTTCGCCATCAACGGCTACCGCGAGGAAGGCACGACCACCACGCCGTTGGACATGCATATTCGCAATGGCACCAGCCGCTACCATCTGGTGATGCAGGCAGCACAGGCCGCGCCGCAGCTCGATCCGCAGCGGGTACAACAGATCGTTGCCAAGTATGAGCAGCAACTTGTCGATCATCGCCACTACATCGAGCAGCATGGCGACGACCCAGCCGAAGTGCGCGATTGGAGCTGGGCATGAGCGACGATCGCCGTATCCTGACGGTCAACGCCGGCTCCGGCAGCCTGCATGTCGATTGCTTCGCATGGCGGGGCGACGAACCGACCGAATCGTACGATGTGGATTGGCAGGGCGCGGGGCACGATACGCAGGACTATACCGACGCGGTGGATCAGGCGCTCGGGCGAATCGACCGTGCGCGGATCTCCGCCGTCGGCCACCGCGTGGTCCATGGCGGGCTGCGCTACCAGCGCGGTGTGCGGATTGATCAGGACGTCAAGCGCACCATCCGTGAGTTCGCGCCGCTGGCACCGCAGCACAACCCGATCGCGCTGGCGGTGATCGAGGCGATCGAGCGGGCGCTGCCCAACGTGCCACAGGTCGCGGCGTTCGATACGGCATTTCACCATAGTTTGCCGCCGCAGGCCTACCTGTACGGCGTGCCCTACGCCTGGTACAAAGACTGGGGCGTGCGGCGCTTCGGCTTCCACGGCCTGAGCCACGCTTACTGTGCCGAGCGGGCTGCGGCGCTGCTTGGCCGACCGCTGGCGCAGACGAAAATCATCACCTGCCACCTCGGCAGCGGCTGCTCGTTGGCCGCTGTCGACGGCGGGCGCTCGATTGCCACGACGATGGGCTACACGCCGCTGGACGGCGTGGTGATGGGCAGCCGCTCGGGCGCAGTCGATCCTGGCCTGCTATTGCACCTGCTGGAGCAAGGTAAGCTGGATGTCGCCACGTTGCGCGACACACTCAGCCATGAATCGGGGCTGAAGGGGCTGTCGGGCATTTCTGCAGATATGCGCGAGGTCTCAGCCGCCAAAGAAGCCGGGGATGCACGCGCCGCGCTGGCGATAGCGGTGTACACCGCGCGCATCCGCGAGGCGATCGGCGCGCTGGCGACGGCGCTGGGTGGACTCGACGCGATCACCTTCGCCGACGGCGTGGGCGAACACTGCCCCGAGAT
>JACMIM010000736.1 GCA_014381165.1 Roseiflexaceae bacterium | reverse complement strand
CGAATGCTCGCGGCTGCGGCCTAGCGAAGTTGCGCATGTCGGCCTGGAAAAACGTAGCGGTGCCGGGCGCATCCAGCGCGTCGGCCTTGGTGCGGGCTAGGCCGAGCATGGCGGCGGACTGATCGATGCCGATTACATCCCAGCCTTTGTCGGCCAGCAGCAGGGCCAGCGTGCCAGTGCCGCAGGCGATATCAAGTGCGCGCCGCCCGGCGACCGGGTGGTGCTGAAGCAGTTCATCGAGGTAGTGCGCAATCAGCACAGCGAAGCGAAGCTGGCCGCTGCCATCATAGAATGGGGCGTAATCGTGGTAGATTGCCGACACAGGCGCTCCTTCGGCTCGAACACGCTCATTGTAGCACGAGACGCAAGGCATCACCGGCGCAAAAAGCGGGGTTTGGGGCGCAGCCCCAGAGAAAACCTCTCCCCGCATTCGTATTGAAGGGTTGCTATACAATAGCAAAAGGGTCGAAGCGACAGCGGAGCAACACAATGCTATCAGCACAAGAAATCATGAAGATCATCCCGCACCGCTACCCGTTTCTGCTGCTCGACCGCGTTATCGAGCTGGAGCCAGGGGTGCGTGCGGTGGCCGAGAAGATGGTGACGATCGGCGAGCCGTTCTTCCAGGGCCATTTCCCTGGATACCCGATCATGCCAGGTGTGCTGATCGTCGAGGCGCTGGCCCAGGCGGGCGGGGTGGCAGCGTTGAGCCTGGAGGCGTTCAAGGGCAAGCTAGTTATTTTCGCCGGCATCGACAAGGTGCGCTTTAAGAAGCCGGTGTTCCCCGGCGATACGCTACGGCTTGAAACCAGGCTCGACAAGATGCGCCGCAACATCGGGCGCGGCACCGGCATTGCCAGCGTGGGCGGCGCACTTGTCTGCGAGGCCGAGCTGCTGTTTGCAATCACCGATGCACCACAGGACGCAGCGGGCTAGAAGCAGCGGGCTAGAAGCCCGCTGCTGGTATGCGAAACGCGCTGAAGCGCGTTGGCTGCGTGCCAACGCGCTTCGTGTTTTGCATCAAGCACAAACAGTCCGTACCTTCAACAAGCGCAATCTTTTGTTTTGTCCCGTTGAGCCGCAGCGAAGCAGATTCTTATCCCACCTGCGACTCAGCGTGACACGTTCTGCGGGGTTTGGATATGATTGGCACGTTTCAACGCGCGTCCGGGAACCCCAGGCAGGCGCACGATCGACCACAAGAAGGCCAGCCACAGCGACAGGTGAAACACAATCCCATACATCGTGCGGTCAAAGCCTGTGTAGGCCGAAGTTTGCGGCCCCAACAGCCAGGTGCTGATGCTCCAGCCCAGGCTTACAAGCAGTAGCTCGGCAACTACATAGACGAATGTAGCCGCCAGCAGCAGGCCGACCAGCGCAAACGCCGGCTCGCCGCGCCGCAGGCGCTGCCAAATTATGATACTGGTGCCAAGTGAAAGAACCAGCGCAGACAGATGGCTGCCAACAGGGGTACGAAAGAAATCACTGACGGTGCGGGCGAAGCTGCCAAGCGCTGGCAAATCCTGCGCGGTCACACAGCAGTAGTAGCCGACCAGGTGCGACTCCACGAACAACAGCTCGAAGATATACACGAAGAACCATAAAACAACCAGGCCCACGCCAGCAACCAGCGTGAACAGCCAGCGCACCCGTAGCTCCTGGTCTGGCAAACGCCCGATCAGCAGGCAGGCTAGTATCAGCAGCGCGAAGAGCATACCAAAGATGGTCATTGCCATTGTTTTGTTTTCCTGAACCTGTATCTTCCTAACTGCTAGTTGCATTGTATCCTCGTGTGTCAAGGGCATCTGGAGGATTACTATGTGTGCTGAGTGCCGCGTGTTCACCTACAACGCAAACGCCGCACGAGTTGAAGCAGTGTTCAATCCGTGCGGCGTCTACATAGCCGCAGCTACGGCCGCATTCCGAGCGGCAGGTAGGCCCGATAGACCGTCCGATTGGTATCGACGGTGAAGCTGATGCTCTGGGTGTCTACGGTGTTGCCAAGCAGGTCGACCGCATCGTAGGATAGTGTGTAGCTGCCATTTTGCAGCCGCCCGCCATCCAACACCGGCGCGAGTGTACCACTGACGCTCTGCTGCACGCCGTTCAGTGTGTAGCGCACCTGTGCCACGCCAGAGCCGCCAAGGTCGCTCGCGGCCAGGGCAATGCGCGGGTTCTCCACGAAGACATTACCAAGCGCCAGCGCGCCACCGGTCGATGAGTCCGGCACCACCTGAAAGATCTGGCTGCCCGGCAGGGCAAACTCATAGCCAGCCGCCGCAGTTCCAGAGCGCTCGAAGTACTTAAAAGCAATTGCATAGAGTTGACCGCCGATCAGGTCGATCGTGCCGGTGGCTGGCTCGTCGAAATCGTGCAGGCCACCACTCGAAACGACTTCGCGCCCATCGACCCACAGCCACGCGCCATCGTCGCTGGTGGTACGAAAGGTGTAGGTGCCGCTTTCCGGCGCGCGGAAGGCACGGGTCTGCTCGATCAAAAAGTTGTCCTCGACCGCACCATTCTCCAGGCCGGTTGGCCCCTTGTTGCCCCAGTTCGTAAACGCGCCACTCCACACAAAGCTACCCCGATAGTCACCTTTGAGAATGGACAGCGGGTTGGCTGTGCGCGCTAGCAGGTTGTCTGGCACCGAACCCAGGCTGTACACGCGCGCCAGCGGCTGAAGTGAATCGGGCGCGAATGTCGCGAGGAGCGGCGGCTGGCGCTCGGGCGTGACGATAACGGTATGACCAGCAAGGCTATGCGGAAAGTAGCGCACATATTCCTGCACCAAACCGGGCTGTAGCTCGACCACCCGATTGGATTGGCCGCTGTTGCGGAAGCGCACATAGCCGCTCACGGTGCGCTGCTCGCCCGGGCCGAGCGGCCCGTTCAGGCCCCAGCGCCAGGGGTAGTAGCCATCGGCGGCATTGCCGACCTGGCCAGCGCAGTCGAGCGCCAGATCGGCCAGGCTCGTGGGGCCAAGCGCCACACGCACCCGGCTGGCTTCCTTGGGGAATGCGCCATAGGAGCCACGTGTGTCGCCAATAAAGCACTCGCCTTCGTCGTAGGCGTAGGAATCTTCGGGGCGCGGCGCGTCGCCGGCGAAATCAAGGCCACCATCGTTGAAGGCCGCGCCATTGGCGGTGCGGCTGGCCTGCGGCTCCTGCGAGTAGACCTGTGCCTGGCCGGTATTCTTGACCGTAAAGCTCACCTTCAACAGCCCGCCGCTTGGCACCATGGTTTGACCATCGTTTGTGCCATCGTCATAGACCACACTGGTAAGCTGAAGATCGGTGCTGCTGGTCTGCTCCGGCACCCATTTCACCGCGTCGAAGAAGATCACTTTGCCAGCGGTGGGACTGTAGGCTTCACCAGTGAAATCGTCCAGCCGCACGGTCGCATCGCTGCCCTCGGCGTACTCGTACACGCCAAGATCGACCCAGGCCAACGCCGCGTTCTGATCGACCACCAGCGGGCCGGGCGCACCAGAAACAGTATAGCGCGCACCACTTGTGGCGTAGGGCGCGGCGCGCAGGCCACAATTCTGCGGCAGCGAGGCTAGCACACGGTAGCGGCCAGTCTTGGGAATGCGCGTCTTCCAAACTGCGCTATTCTCGACCACGCCGCTGGTCGCAAAGGTGTAGAAGGTGTTGCCGCCGGCTCCACACGCGGCATTACGCCAACGGCTGATGTCGGCAGGCGTTTTGCTGAAGCTGGTCTCGAACTCATCGACTTGCAGATCACCATTATCGGGCTGCGGGTCTGGCGCGCTGGCGATCGCCTGGGCCACCCGGTAGCGAATCTGCGGCATCAATGCCATGAAAGCATCGCCTGGGCAGCTGGTGTGGCCAGGCGTGACCTGGCGATGACCAGCAATGTTTGGAATAATGCTGGTGCCCGTTTTGGGCGCGCAGTATTTGGACATCGCGCAGCCGTAGTAATATGAGGAAGCTAGCGGGTCGATATCCTTCTGCTTGGCCTTCCAGGCCAGCAGCGCGACTAAGCTATCCTGGCTTTCCAGCGTGGGCGCGCTTTTCTCGTAGGTGCCGATCACCGAGACGCCCATCGAGCCGTAGTTAGCGGTATCGTGAAAGGCGACCGCATCATCGCCGCCGGCTCGCCCTTCATAAATCAGGCCATTCGGCGCGATGATGTAGTTGTAGCCGATATCGCCCCAGCCACGCGTGATCGTGTGGAAGCTCCAGGTGGCGCGCATACGCGCCGACCAATCGGCCTCGCTTGGGTACAGCGAACCCTGATCGGCAGTGTGATGAACGATCAGGTGATTGACATCATAACGGGCGACTGCAGCGCGGCTGCCCTGGCCATCCGGGCTGCCCCAGGCGCTCCGCGAAACCACACGCGGCTTGTCGGCACCACGGGTTTGCGCGCCGCGTGCCTGCCGCAACGCCGCCTGCTGGGCTTGCTCCTGAGCAGGAGACGTGCGCGTATCGACGGTGTTCACGTCGATCTGGTGAATGGTTGGCTGGCTGCCATCCGGGGCGGCGGTCAGCTCGCCGCGCACCTGCCAGTACTGGGCCAGCGTGCCGACCGGCACTACCTCGCTCCACTGCACATCTAGCCCATCTGAGGTCGTCCAGAGGTCGTCGTTTTCGGCCAGCTCGCCCCAATCCGACCAGCTTACGCCGTCCGCCGAGGCGCGCAGGAACAGCTGCAGCTGCGCGCCAGCTGGCACGGTCGCATCGCGGCGCACCAGCAGGTGTGTAAAGGGCTGGGCGGCGCGGGTCTCCGGCGAGAGATAGTTCTGCTGGAAGCCGCGTGTCGCAAGATTCGGCGCGGGGCGCAACGATTGTTGCTGCGGCAGGCCGCTAAATGGTGGCAAGTCAGTAGCCTGCGGCGCTGCGCCAGCGGGCAGCGCGGGCGTGAGCAGGATCGCAAGCAGCAACAGATAGGCAAACGAGGAACGCATGAGTAAGCTCCGGTGGTACAAGAAGAATCAAAAAATCAACAGAGCGGGTCGCGCTACATCTATACTACACACCAGTACAAGCGCTATTCTGATAACCAGCTGATAGCCGGATGATACCACAGTGGCGGTCTGGCTATGCCGTGGTAAAATAAGCGATAGGAATGCGAAATAGCAGCGACGCCGGTTGTAATAAAATGATCATCTGTAAACACAATGACTAACGAAAACTTGACGATTCTGGCGATCGAGACCTCGTGCGACGAGACAGCGGCGGCGGTGGTGCGCGGCGGCACACAGGTGCTTTCTAACGTTGTGGCCTCGCAGATCGAGCAGCATCGGCGCTATGGCGGTGTGGTGCCGGAGGTCGCCTCGCGCCAGCATATCCTGGCGATGGAGACTGTAATCGCCGAAGCGCTGGTGGGCGTGCCTGCTGGCTGGGACGGCATTCAGGCGATCGCCGCCACATATGGCCCGGGCCTTTCCGGCGCGCTGTTGACTGGCCTAAATACCGCCAAGGCGCTGGCCTTCGCGCGCGGGCTGCCGCTGATCGGCGTCAACCATATCGAGGCGCATATCTACGCGAATTGGATCGAGGCTGGGGGTCAGGGGTTGGGGGCTAGGGATCAGGAAGAGCTGCTGCTAACCCATGACCCCCACTCGCTGACCCCTACGTTTCCGTTGATCGCGCTGGTGGTTTCTGGCGGGCACACGCTGCTGGCGCTGCTGGAGGGGCATGGGCGCTACACCCTGCTTGGCCAAACACTTGACGACGCGGCGGGCGAGGCCTTCGATAAATCGGCGCGGCTGCTGGGGCTTGGATTTCCTGGTGGGCCGGCGATCGAGCAGGCCGCCAAGGGCGTGCAGACCGGCATGCTGCTGCCGCGCGCCTGGTTGCGCAATACCTACAATTTCTCGTTCAGCGGCCTGAAGACGGCGGTGCTGCATCAGGTGCAGGCCCATAACAGCCGCGAGGCCGAGGCAAGCATAGCCAGGGGTCAGGGGTCAGGAGCCAGGGCGCAGGACGACGCGCCGCTGCACCCTACCCCCCAGCCCCTGACCCGCGATCCATTCACGGCCCAGATCGCGCACGCCTTCCAGGAATCGGTGGTAGATGTGCTGGTGTCCAAAGCGGTCGAAGCGGCGCGCGCCCACAGCGCAACCGAAATTCTGCTGGCCGGCGGTGTGGCGGCAAACGGGCGACTCCGCGATGAACTGGTGCGGCGCTCGCCGGTGCCGGTGCGCTTCCCGCCGATTTCACTCTGCACCGATAACGCTGCGATGGTGGCCGCCGCCGCCTTCTACCGCTACGAGGCGGGCCGCCAAAGCGATTGGCATCTAGACGTACAGCCAAACCTGCGGCTGGCGTGAGCCTTGCTGAGGGGATAGGACCTGTACGGGCGAAGCATTTGCCAGGTAGATCAGCACGGCCCTCGTGCAACATTGCTTATGATAAAGCGATCCTTTATTTGAAACTGCTCGCACATGCTTCGCCCGGCTACCCGTGATACTGGCTGAACACCAGCCAGCCCCAGAACCACAGCCCCTGCACCAGGATGGCCGCCAGCGCCAGCCCAGCACCGAGCTTGCCCGCCAGACCGCGCGCCCATAGCGCAGCCAGCAGCGGGCCAGCGGCGATGCACAGCGCCGGGTAGAGAAACAAATCCCAACGCACGGTTTGATCGCGCACGGCCAGCACGCCTATCGACAGCAGGGCGCTGCCCAGCCAGGCCACTATGATCAACCACAGCCCCGGCGCGCCCCGGACTGGATGGGCGCGGGCCATCAGCACGAATCCGGCGGCAGCTAGCAGCGCCAGCAGCGGGCTGATTGTCGGTCGCGGCGGCAGAAACACCCGCGATAGCTCGTTGATCAGCTTCTGGCCAACACCAAGGCCGGGCAGCGCGGCGGACACCTCATCTGGTGGCATCAGCAGGTGCGCAAAGGCCGAATGGTAGAACAGACCGACCAATAGTGCCGCCAGCCCGCCCAACGCCAGCAGCGCCGGCACCAGCCGCCGGGTGCGCGGCACGATCATCCAGCACAAGCCCAGACAGCCAAGCAGCAGGATCACCGAGATAGTCACGCCAGCGTGGCCGAGCAGCGCCAGCATGAGCAACAGCAGCAGCAGGCAGAATACGCGCGGCTCGCGCATCCTGCCGCCCAGCAGGGACAGCGCCGCCAGCAGTGGCAGGGCTAGCGACTGGCCAGCCAAGTTGGCAAACTCGCCCACACCGAACGAGCGCAGCGGCGCGGCAGGAACCAAATACAGCGCTGCCGCAAACAGTGCCGCCGCACTGTGGCGGCGCAGCACAAACCAGATCAACCAGGCCACCGCGCTGTCGAGCGCGGCAACCAACACTTTCAACAGCAACAGCCGCCCCTCGCCACTCGGCTCGAAGAGCAGCTGTAGTGGCGCGGCCAGCACATACAGCGCCGGCGGGTAGGGCGATTGCCCGCCGCCAGTCTCCGACGGCAAGCCCTCGGTGAACAGAACTTCGCCAGTGCTGAATTCAAGCAGATTATTCGCATTCAGGCCAATGTCGCTGAAAATAATCTGGGGGTGCAGCAGGCCGATCATTCGAATGGTGAATGCGAGAACCAGTAGGGAAGCAAGGGCTGAGGGCTGAGGGCTGAGGGCTGAGGAAGGGCTGAGGGCTGAGGGCTGAGGGCTGAGGGCTGAGGGCGTCCTGACCCCTGACTACACGATTGCTGCCACGTGCGATCAGT
>JACMIM010000735.1 GCA_014381165.1 Roseiflexaceae bacterium | reverse complement strand
ACGCCAACGGCGGTGCGCGTGATCGACGATCTCGCCGAGGCGCTGCTGGCGCGTCAGGTCGAACTGCGGATTGTGCCCTCGCTCTGGCCGCTGGCCGATGCGGTGGCCGCTTCGTCGCTGGAGTTCTCGAACATTCGTATGCGCAATGCGCAGCCGCGCCGATAACAAAGCGTGGCATACGAAATGCCTCATCCTGCGTCAAACCATTCTTATGCCAGTGTGCTTCACAACCACAATAGCCCGGCGCTTCAGCGCCGGGGGCGCAACAGCACCTGGCTTTCGGCTAGAAAGCCTTCTTCCATGAGTACCACGCGCCAACAGGTGCGGCGCATTGCGCGGCGCGAACTTGGCTTCGAGCAACTGCGCCCCGGCCAGGCCGAAGCGATCCAGTCGGCGCTCGACGGCCGCGACACGCTGGCGGTCATGCCAACTGGTTTGGGCAAATCGGCGATCTATCAGATTTCAGCGCTGATCTTGCCAGGGCCAACCGTGGTCGTCTCGCCGCTGATTGCGCTGCAACGCGACCAGCTTGCGGCGATTCAGGAGCGCGAGATCGGCGGTGCGGCGCTGCTGAACTCGACATTGAAGGCTGCTGAACGCCGCCAGGTGTTCGAGGATTTGGCAAACGACAGCCTTGAGTTTATCTTTCTTGCGCCGGAGCAGTTAGCCAATCCCGCCGTGGTCGAGCGCCTGCGCGCCGCCAGGCCCTCGCTGTTTGTGGTCGATGAAGCCCACTGCGTCAGCGAATGGGGCCACGATTTCCGGCCCGATTACCTGCGGCTTGGCGGCGTGATCGAAGCGCTGGGCCACCCGACGGTACTGGCGCTGACCGCCACCGCCGCGCCGATGGTGCGCGCGGAGATCGTGCAGCGGCTGGGCATGCGCGAGCCGAACATCGCGGTACACGGCTTCGACCGGCCCAATATCACGCTGGCGGTCGAGCTGTTTCCCAGCGAATTCAACAAGCGGCGCGCGTTGATCGAGCGGGTGGTGGCGGCGGAAAAGCCGGGTATCATCTACATCGCCACGCGCCAGGCTGCCGAGGAGCTGGCCGCCGACTTGGCCGCGCAGGGCGTGCGCGCCAGCCACTACCACGCTGGTATGCCTGCCGCCGAGCGCGACCGCGTCCAGGCCGCTTTTATGAGCGATCAGGACGAGCTGATCGTGGCAACCACGGCCTTTGGCATGGGTATCGATAAGCCAAATGTGCGCTTTGTGTATCATTATGATATCAGCGACGCGATTGATTCATACTACCAGGAGATTGGTCGCGCGGGGCGGGATGGCGATGCAGCGCAGGCGCTGTTGTTCTACAGCCACGGTGATCTCGGGCTGCGGCGCTTTTTCACCTCGGGCGGGCAGCTGGATGCCGACCAAGTCGAGCAGGTGGCGCGGGCGATCTGGCGACGGCGCAGTGCGGTCGACCCGGCGGAACTGAACGAGGAGCTTGAGCTTTCACAAAGCCGGCTGATCAACGCGCTGAATCGACTGGAGGATGTGGGCGCGATCGCGTTTCTGCCATCGGGCGAGGTCGAGGCGATTAAAAGTGGGCGGCGGCTGGCCAACATCGCCGAGGAAGTGGTCGAGGCCCAGGAACGCCACCAGTCGCACAAGCAGTCGCGGCTGGAGATGATGCGGGCCTACGCCGAAACGCGCGGCTGCCGGCGCAAGCACATCCTAAATTATT
>JACMIM010000734.1 GCA_014381165.1 Roseiflexaceae bacterium | reverse complement strand
CAGCGACACAGCAGAGGCTCGACGCCTCGAAGGCCGCCGGGCTGGACTTCTCTACGCAGGCTGGCAAACAACTCTCACTCCAAAGCTTTCCCCTGGTCGAGTCTTCGTCCGATCGGCAGCCAATGCGCGGCAATGTACTCATGGATGGCCGCAACGTTGCTGGCGCATGGCTCAGTGTGGGCGAGCAAGTCTATGCGCTTAACGCCAAGCCGTGATCGTGGTACCGCCCCGCAATGCCCCGGCGCTTCAGCGCCGGGCTATTGGGTCACCTGATGCGCGGTTCAGCGGTTCAGCGGTTCAGCGGTTCAGCGGTTTGCGGCTCTCGGTTCATTCCTCGCCCGCCACTTCAAGCACGATCTTGCCAAACTGCTCGCCGCTTTCTAGCAGCCGCTGCGCCTCAATGCCATCGTCCAGCCGCAACACACGGTCGACCACTGGTCGTAGCTTCCCACTGAACACCAGCCCCATCACGGCGTCGAACTCGGCGTAGTTGGCCATCGTCGAGCCGATCAGGTGTAGCTGCTTGAAGAACAGCAGGTTCAGGTCGGTTTCAGCTGCTCGCCCAGTCGTGGCCCCAAAGGTAACTAGCCGCCCGCCGCGCGCGAGCGAGCGCACGCTTTGCCCCCAGGTAGCCGGGCCGACATTCTCCAGCACTACATGGACGCCGCGCTTGCCAGTGCGCTGCCACAGCTCCTTGGCGAAATCGCTGTTGCGGTAGTTGATCGTTTCGTCCGCGCCAAGGTCGCGGGCGCGCTGCTCCTTTTCGGGCGTGCTGGTGATCGCATACACATACGCCCCGGTCAGTTTGGCGATCTGGATGGCCGCCGTGGCCACCCCGCCGCCCGCCCCAAGAATCGCCACGCGTTCACCCGGCTTAAGCTTGGCCTGCCCGATCAGCGCGCGCCAAGCTGTTTGGAACGCCAGTGGCACCGCCGCCGCCTGCTCGAAGCTGTAATCATTGGGAATTGCGTACAGGTTTGTTGCCGGCACCACGATGTATTCTGCGAAGCCGCCGGTGGTGTGTTCGCCCAGGATTTTGAACTGGTCGCATAGGCTCTGCTCGCCCGCTCGGCAGAAGCTACAGCGCCCGCAGGCCAGCGCTGGGTTGATGATCACACGCCGTCCCAGCCATTCTTGGCCAACCTCGCTGCCAACCTGACCGACCACGCCAGCTACGTCCGAGCCGCCAACGTGCGGCAGCGGCAGCTTCAGGCCGGGAATGCCGCGCCGGGTGTGCAGGTCGAGGTGGTTCAGCGCGGCGGCATGCACGCGCACCAGCGCATCAAATGAGCCAGGCTGCGGCACCGGCAGGTCGGCTATCCTCAGGGTCTCTAGCCCGCCATGCTGATCAAACACAAGCGCTTTCATGGTGTAAGCCTTTTCTGGTCGTCGCTGACACATCTAGCACGCTGAAATATAGCACAGCTCGCGCAATGATATCTGCGAAGCCTCCAGCGCAGTGACTTTCGGCACCTGCCAGTTAGCCCGAAGGTGACTTCAGCGACGCCGCACCCTCCGCTATGCTGTTCTCAGAACCTGATGTGAGAATCATGTGTAACTCCAAAAGGAGCAGCGATGCAGGCAGACACGATCATCGAAATACAGCACCTATGCGTGCAGTACAACAACGTCCAGGCGGTCAAGCAGCTTGACCTGACCGTGCGGCGCGGCGAAGTCTTTGGCATGCTCGGCCCGAATGGTGCGGGAAAGTCTTCGACCTTGAGCTGCATCATGGGCCTGCGTCGGCCTGACGGTGGCACGGTGCGCGTGGACGGCCACGATGTCGCCCGCGACCCACTGGCGGTCAAGCGCATCCTCGGCGTGCAGTTGCAAAAGTCAGCCTTGTTCAACGAACTGACAGCGGTTGAGCTGATCGAACTCTACGCTGCGCTGTACGAGGTATTCCCGACCCGCGCCCAAATCATGGCGCTGCTGGAGCGCTTCGGGCTGGCCCAGAAGGCCGGGGCGCGCGCACCTCAGCTTTCTGGCGGGCAGCAGCAGCGGCTGGCTCTGGCGATTGCGTTGGTCAACAACCCGCAGGTGGTGCTGCTCGACGAGCCGACCACCGGACTCGATCCGCAGGCCCGGCGTGGCGTTTGGGCGATGGTGCGCCGCATGCGCGAGGAAGGCCGTACCGTGCTGCTGACCACCCACTACATGGACGAGGCCCAGGAGCTGTGCGACCGCATCGGCATCATCGACAATGGCGTACTGGTTGCGCTCGATACGCCGCTGGCCCTGATCGCCCGCCACGCGCCGCCGCTTTCACCGCAGGATGCGGCGCGCCGCCAGCCTAACCTGGAGGACGTGTTTTTAGCCTTGACCGGGCGCGGCCTCGACGGCGAGCAATCACTGGTTCAGGATGACGAGGCCCGTTGGCTGGCAACAACCACATAGGCCATGTCCAGCCATTGGTGCGTTGACCGATGATTTCGCTCAAGCAAATTCCTTACACCTACATCAGCTCGCTTCAGCGGCCTTTGCGTCACAAACAGCGGGCTTCGATCCCACGAATGGAGCGCGGATCGCGCGCTAGCTCGTGTCCTCATCAGAAGGAGATGTTCCAATGCGACGCTTCTTAGTTGTGTTCCGCTCGCTGCTCAAGATTAACCTACGCGATAAAGCCGCGCTGTTCTGGGGTTTTGCCTTTCCGATCGGTCTGATCCTGCTGTATGGCACAATCTGGGGTGGTCAGGATTTCAATGGCGTCAGCGCGATGACCTGGCTTACCGTGGGTGTTGTGGTGCTGAATATCATGGCCAGCGGCTTTATCGGCGATGCGACCTGGCTCACGCAAATGCGCGCCCAGGGCATTCTGCTGCGCGTGCAGGCTGCGCCGCTGCCACGCGCCGTGCTGGTAGCGGCGTATGGCGCAGTGCGCCTGGTGATCGTTCTGATCCAGGCGGCAGCGATCGTGCTCGTCGCAATGCTGGTGTTTGGTGCGAAGTTCAGCCTGAGCGGCGTGGCGCTGGCGTTTGTGATCGCGCTTGGCGGCGCGGCAGTGTTCATTCTGCTCGGCCAGGCGATCGCGGCACTCGCGCCCAGCACCGGTGCGAGCATGGCGATCGGCCAATGTATCTACTTCCCGCTGATGTTTCTGAGCAACCTGTTCATCCCAATTGAATCGCTACCGGCCTGGCTGTACGGGATCGCACGCTGGAACCCGGCCTACATGCTGGTCGACCTGATGCGCCCAGTCATGGTGGCGGTGCCGGCCCAACAGGCCAGTTGGCTTAACCTACTCGGCTTGCTGCTTTACGGCCTGCTTGGTATCATGATCGCGGCGCGCTTCTTCCGCTGGGAACCCAAGCGCTAACATGTTTCGACAGCGCAGTGTGGCGGCGAAATCGCCAGACTGCGCCTGGTGTTTTCTATGAGCGACTGCCCACCGAATCAGCCAGCGCACGCTGGAACCGACACTGCCTCTAGCCTGCGGGTGTATCGCTACATCAGCCTGTTCTGGACGGTCATACTCTATATCTCGATCGGCTTCAGTGTGTACGCGGTCGCCAAATCGACCCCTGAGCGCCTTTCCGGCTGGACTGGCGTGCTGATGTTTGCAACGCTGGCCGGTTTTTGTGCGATGTACCACGCATTGTATCTACGCGGCGACAACTGGTGGCCGATGCCAGCTTGGCGGGCACGTATCTACTTCCCAGTCGAAATCGCGCTGCTGGCCGTGCTGGTCTGGTTCAGCCCTGCCTTCAGCGGCATTGCCTACGCATTATTTGCCCACGCCTGCACACTGCTGCGCTGGCGCTACTGGGCACTTCCAGTCAGTGCAATCGCCCTGATTCTGGCCTGGTCGTATGGTGCTTTCAGCGGCGACCCGTTCGCCCTGCTGGTGGTATGCTTCAGTGTGCTGATCGTGCTCGGCACGTTTGGCGGCATCTACGTGCTGACTCATCAGCGCTTTCAGCTTTCCGCTACGGTCGGGGAGCTACGGCTGGCCAAAGCGGAACTGGAGCTACGCGCCGAGCAGACCGAGGAGTTGGCCGCCCTGCGCGAACGCAGCCGCCTCGCCCGCGATATGCACGACAGCATCGGCCACGCACTGGTTGTGATGAATGTCAAGTTGGAGGCGGCCCAGCGGCTGTACCGCAAGGATTCAGCCCGTGGCGACGATGAACTGGTCGAAACTCGCGCGCTCATCCGCCAAACCATGACCGAACTGCGCCATTCGCTCGCCAATCTGCGCGCCCCGCTCGCCAGCTACGCCGATCTGCCGATTGCGCTTGAGCGCATCGCCGCCGAAACGCGCACACGCGGCCTCGACGTTCAGGTTTCTGTTGCTGCCGATCTCGCGCTACTCTCCGAGCAGCAGCGCGAAATAATCTGGCGAGTCGCCCGCGAGTCGCTCGCCAATGTCGAGAAGCACGCCGCCGCTGCCAGCGCTACGCTGGCTCTCGACCAGCACGAGGGCAGCCTGCGCCTTTGTGTCATCGACGACGGCTCTGGAATTACGCCTGCCGACTTACAGCGGCCTGGCCATTTTGGCGTTGTCGGCATGGCCGAGCGGCTGCTGGCGATCGGCGGCACCCTGGCAGTTCAGTCGCGCCCCCAGGGCGGCACCATCGTCGAGGCGCGATTCCCGCCGGTCGGCCAATCAGATCTGTCGTAACATGTCGGGGGTGAAATTCATGCCGCCAATTCGCATTCTGATCGCCGAAGACCAAACGCTCATGCGCCAGGGCCTCAAGACCATTCTTGATCTTGAAGACGGCTTTGAGGTCGTCGGGCTGGCTTCGGATGGGCGCGAGGCCGTCGAACGGGCGCTGGCGCTGCAACCCGACGTGGTGCTCATGGATGTGCAGATGCCGCACGTCGACGGCGTGACTGCCACCGCCGAGCTGACGGCGCAGCTGCCGACCACTCGCGTGATCATTTTAACCACCTTCGATAGCGACGATTATGTGTTCGAGGGAATCAAGGCTGGCGCACGCGGCTACTTGCTCAAAGATACCCCCGCCGACGAACTGCTCCAGGTCATTCGCCGCGTTCACGACGGCGAGAGCCTCATTCAGCCCAGCATGGCCGCGCGCCTGATCGCCGAGTTCAACCGACGCAGTGCTCCGCCGCCCGCCAGCCACGAGGCGATCAGCGAGCGTGAGCGCGAGGTGCTGCGCCTGCTGACCGACGGCCTTAGCAACCGCGAGATTGGCGCGCGCCTGTTTCTGGCCGAGGGCACCGTCAAGAACCACGTCTCGACCATTCTCGACAAGCTGCACGCCGCTAACCGCACCCAGGCCGCTCGCATTGCCCGCGAACACGGCCTAATCTAGAATCAGAATGACAGCCGAATTGACACGCCGGTTATTGGCCCACCCGCACCTGCGCGGCGAGCTTTTCCAGCAGCGAGGCCTTGATTCCCGCGATCTCGCCTAACTGATCCAAGCTGGTGAACGGCCCTTGCTCGTCACGAAAGGCGACAATCCGCTCGGCCAGCGTCTCGCCAATACCTTCGAGCTTGGTGAGATCGGCCAGACTAGCGCTGTTGAGATCGAGCGTGGCTAGGCTGCTGGGGGCGGCACTGGTTGCTGCGCCATAGGCTGGGATGTGAATGTGTTGCTCGTCGCCAAGGCGTTGAGCTAGGTTGATCTGCTCAAGATCAGCCTGTGTCGTAAGCCCGCCGGCCGCTTCAACCGCATCGCCGACACGCGCGCTGGCTGGCAATGTGTACATATTCTGGTTTGCCACCTCGCCAGTAATAAAAATGGTGAGCGCCGCCTCCACCGTTGCTGCGGGTTCGTCCGCTGCCTCTTCGAAACCATCGGCTACCATGAACTCCTGATCCGCCGCGCCGCCCGGCGGCTGGCCGGATGTGCTCCACCAGCCGCCAAAAACAACCAGACCGGCGACGATTGCCGCCACAATTGGCAGCCCAAATTGCGCCCACGGGCGGGCGCTGACATGCTCCATGGCATTGCTCCTGTATGATGTAATGCAGAGGAATCGGCGTAGCAACGTGCTTACACAAGTATCGCAGAGCGCCCAGCTTGCCACAAGCGGCAGGAAGTCCAACTCTTTTTTGGTACTTTTCTGCATCGAATGTGTCATGTATTCCGTATCTTCTACAACGCTTTGCTTGGGCTAAAGCGCGCTGAACACATGCACCTCAGCCCGCGCAGGCGGGCTTCGTACACGTAGCCTCAGGGCTTCAGCCCGAGGGCGTCATGCGACCGCGTATCTCCTGTAAATGAAAGCAGTTTCCATGTCGATATTAAATCCATTTACCCAGCGTGGGCGTATCACCGAACCGGCCAGGTTCGCCGGACGCTGGAGCGAGCTGTCGCTGCTATTTGGTGCGCTTGAGGCTCGCCGCCCGGTGTTTGTCGTCGGCGTGGCTGGGGTGGGCAAATCCTCGCTGCTGGCCCATGTGGTGCAGTCGGCAGCGATCAACCTGGAGCGCTTCGACCTACGCGCCTTCTCGCTTGATCTCGCCGCCGCCGAGGCCGAGGCCGATGTCTATCGGGTGGTGATCGAGGCGCTGCGCGGGCGTGGAGCCTCGCCCCAGGCGCTGCGCGAGTTGTTGGCCGAAAGCGATGCGCCGATGCTGCTGTGCCTTGACAACGCGCACCTAGCGAACGCGCACGGCTGGGGTGAGCCAATGCTCGACGAACTAGCACGCATGGCGCGCGCCGGCCTGCTGATGCTGGTTGCTGCTCAGAAGGGCGAGCCGCCAGTCTTGAGCGAACGGGTGGTGGTCATCAGGCTTGGTGCCTTTGCGCAATCTGAGGTAAGGCTACTCGCCGAGGTTTATCTGGAAGGCAGCGGCGTCGGCTTCACGCCGCGCAACATGCGCCACATATACCAGATCAGCCAGGGCCACCCGAGCTACCTTCAACGCGCCGCCTTCCATCTCTTCGAAAGCAAGCTGCGCCCGGAATACGAGTGGGTGCGCGCCTTTTTCGAAGAAGCTCGCACGGTGCCGATTCCAGGCGCGCCGCTGCCCGCTCCGGTGTTCGAGGGCGCGGCAATCCTGGCCGAGGAATCGCTTGCCCCCGATCACGGCAGCACCGATGCGCCCGTGCCCGCCCCGCCCAGCTTTGAGCTAGTGGAACCCTCCGGGCAGCTGGCCTTGTTACTGCCCGTGATGTTGGCGCTGCTGCTGTTCGCGCTGACGGGGAATATCTGGCTGGCGTTGATGCTAGGGTTCGCAGGGCTCGCAGTGGCGGTTGCACTCACACGCAGCTATCAGCGCTGATGAGGTTGTCTTTTTCTTTCGTTTTGGGCGGCCCCGCCGCCCAAAACGAAAGAAAAAAGGATGTTTTGGAGGCCAGAGGCCCCGCAATAACGGGCTTTGCCATGGCCTGTGCTAGATCAAGTAGATGCTCACCGCAATGACCAACAGTACCAGCGTGAAGATCGTCGCATAGTGGAGCGCGCTGAAGCGTTGCGCCGCTGTCTGCGCTTGCGGCGTGTAGGGCTGCACGTCGATATGCAGGTAGCGCCCATAGCGTTGGAGCGCCATGCGCAGCTGTGGGCGTGGCACATACGCATAGTTCTCCTGCTCGATCGCCTGGAGAAATTCCCAGCGCGTGTTGCAATCGCGGGCGGCCTGCACCAGCGTGATACCCTTGACCACACGGGCCTCGCGTAGCCGTGGGCCCAGCCGCGTCGGCAATTCCTCGGGCAGGGCGGGAATCGGCTCGACGCCAATCAGTTCGTCTGAAATGATCTCAGGCACCGTCACCGGTAGCGGCTCCGGTGTGACTAATCTGGTCGGGCCGGTACTGAATGGCGCAGGCTCGGCCGTCTGCGGCACGGCAATGCGCGGGCGCGAGCTACTGCGCGTGCGGCGAAGCACCGCTTCGATCCGCGCCTGTAGCTGCCCCATGTTGAACGGTTTGGCAATATAATCGTCGGCTCCCGCGCTCAACCCGGTGACGATGTCGGCATCGGAGCTTTTGGCGGTCAGCATGATCACTGGCACGCTGGACGTGGCTCGAATCTGTCGGCAAACCTCCCAGCCGCTGATCATGGGCATCATCACGTCCAGCAGCACCAGCTCAGGCTTCTCGCGCTCGATCCGCTCCAGCGCGCTCAGTCCGTCGGCAATATACAGGGCCTGGTAGCCAATCGTGCGCAGCTGATACATCAGCAGCTTGCCGATAGCCGGCTCGTCGTCCACAATTAGAATCTTAATGGTCATAGCATCCTCCGCAGCGCGCCAATCTCAGATTTGGGGATTCGACGCGGCGCTCGCGTCGGCGGATTCCGGTGCAGGCGCTGCACCGGACGGCGGGGTCAAGTGGCTGTGGCGGGCGTGTGCGATCACGTCGCCGAGCATGCGGCGCGCCAGGTGCTGCACTGTGCGCGGCTGGCTAGCCCCCTCTGCCAAGTTGCCGAGCGTGGTGCAAGCGGCGGTTCCGCCGATGTTGCCCAACGCCAGGATGGCAGCCGCTCGCAGCGCCTCTGGCCCGTCGCTGGCCAGGTCAATCAAGGCTGGGGCGGCGGCAGCGTGGCAGTACGGGCGCAGCGCCAGCACCGCCTT
>JACMIM010000733.1 GCA_014381165.1 Roseiflexaceae bacterium | reverse complement strand
CCTTTGCGCCGGTCGAGCACGGCGCGCGGCTGCGCGGCTACCTGGATGCGCTGGTTGCCACCAGCCCGCTGATCAAGGGTGTGCGGCGCATGCTTCAGGGCGAGCCTCATGCCAAGATCTGCCTGGCCCCCGATTTCGTGCAGGGCGTGCGGCTGCTGGCCCAGTACGGGCTGTCATTTGACATCTGCGTGAAGCATGACCAGCTCGCGCCCGTGACCGAATTGGCGCGGCGTTGCCCCGACACCCAGTTCATGCTCGATCACGCGGGCAAGCCGGATATCAAAAGTGGCGTGCTCGACCCGTGGCGCGAGGAAATTGCCGCGCTGGCTGCGCTGCCCAATGTCATGTGCAAGATCAGCGGCCTCGTAACTGAGGCCGACCACACCGCCTGGACGACCGACCAACTCGCGCCGTATGTAGCCTACGCGCTTGCCCAATTCGGCGAGGATCGTGTGGCTTTTGGCGGCGATTGGCCGGTCGCACTGCTGGCCAGCCCCTACCCGCGCTGGGTCGAGACGCTGGACGGCCTGACTGCGCACCTGCCAGAAGCAGTGCGGCGCAAGCTTTGGGCCGAGAACGCACGGCGCTTTTACCAGCTCTAGAATTGTAGATTGCAGATTGAGCACGGGCTTTACTACCAAGGCACCAAGCTTTCTGAGTAGCTTGATGCCTTGGTGTCTTGGTGGCTATATTCCTTGCGTGCGATCAGGGCCGAATTCGCCGGACGATCGCCTGGAGTCGGTCGTAGTCATCCTTCAGCAGCGCGGCGATCTCGCGTCCGGCTCGCACCAGATAGGCGCGGTCGTCATGAGGAGCGCGAGCGCGGGCGGCGGCGCGCACAACGGCGGCCAGTGCTTCGTCGCCAGGAACCTGGAACGAGAACAGCACGGCGCGGAAGAAATCGCTGTGTTCGGTAAAGCGCAGCAGCTCGGCTTCGTCGCAGGGGTAGACCGAGTAGTGAACCGGCGGCGGCTGCGGCGGCAGGTACTGGTAGAGCTGGTCGCCCGTTAGAAATCCCACTGTAATAGCCGAGAACTCGGTTTGCAGCACCTCAGCCAAGTCGGGGTGCTCGGCATAGATTTCTTCGTCGTAGAGTTCGCGCCCGGTATAGGTGCGCCCGCGCACACTAGCCCGCCCGCCCGGCTCCTTGCTGCCAGTCCGAATCTCGTAGACAAGCCCATACACCGCCGCGCCCGGCTCGCGAGCCTGCGCACGTACCAGCGCGCCAAACGGCGGTGCGGCCAGCAGTTCATAGGCCCCAGCGGTGAAGCGCGTGGTGGTCGATTCGATGATTTCGCCAATTCGTTGGGGCATAGTTGTGTTAGGTGGCAGTGTAGGTGGAACGAGCGGGTGTGGCAAATTGTTTTGCGCCATCACCAAGGCCAACGGATGCCGTTCGGCGTCTAATACCAATCCGTGTTCTCGCATGCCGTCTCGTTTCGTGGCCCCCGAGCCGCGCGGCTGAAGCCGCTGGCTGGCAGTACGAAGCCCGCCTACGCGGGCTGAGACGATGTTCAACCGCGCCCAACGCGCTTCAGCACGTTTTACGTGATAACAGCGGGCTTCTAGCCCGCACACCGGCGGCACGCACAAGAATATACGGCATAAGGGTATAGCCTGCCATACCCTTACACGGCCACCAACACATTGCTAGCGGCAACAATCGCGTGGGTCAGCACTTCGTCCTGATCGAGGGTGACACGGTCGACCCAGAAGCGTAGCTCGGCGCTAACCTTGCCGTCGGCCACGCTCGTGCAGACGACCGTTGGAGCTGGGGTAGGAGCGACACCAGGCACCGCAGTCACCGCCGCTATCAGATGATCGCGCAGCGCCTCTAGATCACCTCGGAAGGGTAGCTGAAGCGGCACGGCCAGCCGCCGCTGCGGGTAGCGGCTCAGGTTGTACACCGTGGCGATATACACATCGGCGTTTGGAATTAGCACCTCATCGCCACCAGCGGTACGCAGTTTGGTGGTGCGCAGTTGAAGATCGGTCACCATTCCCTCATGCACGCCGACCCTGATCAGGTCGCCAATCTCAAAAGGCCGCGACAGCAGCAGCATGATACCGGAGGCGAACTGCTTGGTGATGTCTTGCAACGCAAAACCAACGATCAGGCCGACAACGCCTAAGCTGGCGACTGTGCTCAAGACCAACTGGCTTAAATCCAGCGCACTCAACGCGGAAAGCACGCCCAGCAGCACCACGCCGACATATATCAGGCTGCTCAGGAGGCTGACTGCGCTTTGCGGGAGGCCACGCACGCGTCGCAGCGCCTGCACCGACAAGTTCTTGAGCCAGCGCGCGGCCACAAGCGCGATCAGCAGCAGCAGGGCAGCAGCGATCAGTCGGGGCAGCCCGATCGTCAAATTATCGAGTAGGCGAGCAAAGACTTCAGGAACATTCATGCACTGAGTATAGCATAGCAAATATGCGCGATCGGCGATGGATGGGATTCGGCTTGTTGTGTCGCCACCACGGCCGCCGGATGAATCCGGCGTCTGATAGGCGAAACGCGCTGAAGCGCGTTAAGATTCAACGCGCTTCAGCGTGTTTCGCGTCGTAACAGCGGGCTTCTCGCCCGCATGTGTGGCGCGTGTCCGGGGCTTACTGTGGCAGATCGTCCGGCGTGAATCCGCCTGGCAGCAGTTCGTGCGGAAAGGCCACGGTGATCTCCTCGCCCATATTAGCCAGGATGATCGTGGCGTGCGGGGCTAGCTCGAAGATGACCTGGCGGCAGCTACCACAGGGTGAAACTGGGCCGCGCGTGTCGGCGGCCACTGCCAGCGCCACAATCTCGCGCTCGCCCTCAGCATAGGCTGCAAACAGAGCCACTCGCTCGGCGCAGCATGTGACAGGAAAGGCCGCATTTTCGATATTGCAGCCTACGAACAGCCGCCCGCTAGCTGTCAGCGCTGCTGCGCCTACCGCGAAGTGTGAATAGGGGGCGTAGGCTCGTTCGCGGGCCGCGCGGGCCGCCGTGGCTAGCGCCGCGTAGTCAGGTGTCATCATTGTTGCCCCCGCCTCCTGTATTCACAACCGTCTGAAGCGGCGTCAGCTGTAGCCGCTTGGGGCCAAGCCCTTCGACTGAGAGTACGGTGATCCGCACGCCTGCGATCTCGATCATGTCGCCTTGCTGCGGCACGCGGCCAAGCAGCTCATAGACCAGCCCGCCCAGCCGGTCGGCGTCCTCCGACTCCAGGCGCAGCCCGGTCGCGTCATTTAGATCGTCCAGCGAGATGCGGGCATCGGCCACGATCTGGCCGTCTGGCAGCACGGTCAGCGGCAGATCGCCGGTGTCCGATTCGTCCTGGATATCGCCAACAATCTCTTCCAGCAGATCCTCGATCGTGGCCAACCCAGCGGTGCCGCCGTATTCGTCGACCATGATTGCGATATGGCTTTTGCGGCTGCGCAGATCGCGCAGCAGATCGCTGACCTTGAGCGTTTCTGGCACAAAGTAGGGTTCGCGCAGCAGCCCGCCGATCGGGGTATCTAATCGGGAATTGCGCAGCACCGGCAGCAGATCCTTGATATACAGAATGCCCACAATCTGGTCGACTGTTTCATCATAGACTGGCACGCGCGAGTGGCCATAGTCGATCATGCTGGCCAACGCCTCGTCCAGTGTCGCGCTTGATTCGAGCGCAATAATATCCATCCGTGGGATCATTACCTCGCGCACCAGTGTGCCGCCGAACGAGAAAATATCCTCGATCATCTGGCGCTCGCCGGAATCGATCAGGCCCTCTTCCTCGCCGACATTGACCATGAGCAAGAGTTCTTCCTCGGTCATCAGCGGAGCCTTGGCTCCGGTCGGCCCGGCGATCATCAGGACGATCGGGCGTACCAGCAGATCGACCACCGCGATGAACGGGCGCAGCACGGCCGTGACCAGCACCATGGGGCGGGCGAGCAGGCGGGCGGCAGCGCTGGGGTCACGCACGGCAAAGGCCTTGGGAATCGCCTCGCTGAAAATCAAGATGAGCAGCAGCAGGCCAAATAGGGCCGCCAGCCGCCAGCCCAGGTTGAGCACCACCGTGGCCTGGAGCGTAAAGGCGGTGGCCGCGATGATCGCCGCAGCGTTGATCATGAGCACGGCCGCCTTGAAGCGGTACGGCTCGTCGATCAGCCGAATAATCAGTTTGGCCCGCGAGGGGTCTTCGCGTTGCAGCGAATTGAGACGGCGGCGGCCAATCGCGCTCAACGCCGCATCCACAGCGGAGGTGAAGGCCAGCACCAGTAAACACACTACCACGCCAATGGCAAAATACCTAGGGTCAGGGTCCAACTAGACGAACTCCTTTTCAATGAAGACGTATTATTCGTGAAACAGTGCGCTCAACGATAAATCTTTATGGATGCGCAGAATCGCCTCGGCAAACAGTGGCGCGACGCTTATCACCTTGACGCGACCGTAATTTTGCCCACTTTCCTGCGGGATGGTGTTCGTCACCACCGTCTCCACCAGCACCGATTCACCTACAATCGTCAACGCATGGTCGGCGAAGATGCCGTGGGTAGAGCAGGCATACACCTCGCGCGCGCCGCGATCCCGCAAGGCCTGCGCGGCCTGGGCCAACGTGCCGCCGGTCGAGATCATATCGTCGACGATAATCGCGGTTTTGCCCTCGATCTCGCCGACCATCTCCAGTATCTCCACGGCGTCCGGTGTCGGGCGCTGCTTGGCGATGATCGCCAGGCTCGCACCGATCCGCTCGCGGAACGCATTCGCCCGACCCACGCCGCCAGCATCCGGCGAGACCACCACTGGGTCGAGCAAACTCATCGCGCTGAAATACTCGGCAAGAATTGGCCCAGCTTGAAGGTGATCGACCGGGATATCGAAAAAGCCTTCGATCGCCGGGGCATGCAAGTCCATGGTCAGCACGCGGTCAGCCCCGGCCACCGTAATCATGTTTGCCACCACCTTGGCCGAGATCGGCTCGCGCCCGGTAGTCTTTTTCTCCTGCTTGGCGTAGCCGTAGTATGGCACCACGGCAGTGACACGCGCGGCGGACGCGCGGCGCAGCGCGTCGATCAACAGCAGCAGCTCCATGAGATGATGATTGACCGGCGTGCAGGTCGGCTGAACCACGAAGACATCCGAGCCACGCACATTTTCTTCGATTTTAATGCGCGTTTCACCGTTTTTGAACATGCCGACTACCGCGCGGCCAAGATTGACATTCAGGTGGGCGCAAATCTCCTGAGCCAGCGCCCGGTTCGCATTGCCACTGAATATTTGTAGTCGTCCTTCCACGGGTGTTCCTTGTGTTCGCGGCGCTGACGCGCCGGGCTATTGGGCGGCGGGCTTTTCGGTGCTGGTACTGCGCTCGATATGCGCAAACGGCCCTACCAATGCCCCCTCAGCAATTGTCGCATGCTCGATCAGGGCGTAGCGTATGTGCGCGCCAGCGCCGACTGTGCTGTCTCGAACTGTTGTGTAAGGCCCGATGTTACAGCCCGCGCCAATGGTTGTTGTGCCACGCAGCATGGTGCCCGGCAGCAATGTGGTGTCGGGGCCAACCGCAACCGTTACATCGCTGTAGGTCGTGGCCGGGTCGATAATCGTCACTCCGGCTCCCATCAGCGCGGCCAACGCTCGCTCGCGTAGCACCTGTTCGAGCAGGGCCAGCTGCGTGCGGTCGTTGGCTCCCCAGGCTTCGCGGCCATCGGCGGCGGGCACGGCAACCGCCGCGCCAGGGCCGCGCTCGGCCACTGCCATCGCTACCAGATCGGTCAGGTAGAACTCGCCCTT
>JACMIM010000732.1 GCA_014381165.1 Roseiflexaceae bacterium | reverse complement strand
GTTGTACCCATGCGCGTGAGCGCAAAGCGGGGGTTTGGGGGCGCAGCTCCCGAAAAACCTACCTCCGCTTTTTACGACTCTGGCAAGGATGCTATATGACTTGTTTCATAAGTCGGGCTTGGATCGATCGGATCGATACGGGCAAATGATTCGCCTCTACGATACCACAACCGCAACGATTACGAATCGGTTGCCGGCAGCGGGGTGGGCAGCGGGTCGTCGGTCTCGATCAACTGGTCTCTCCGCACCCATCCTATCACGCCGCCGCTGCCGCGCACGAACACCTGGAACCAGCCGTCGCGCTCCTGAAACGGCGACAGCCGCGCATCGCCGCCAGCACGGGCTATTACTTTGCCAGTGTCCGCAGGTATGGCGCGGACGACCACGCCATCTGGCGAGGCAGGGCGGTGCTGCTTGAAATCAGGCGGCTCCAATGCGCCGAGGTCAGCGACATCGCGCTCGTTCAGGTAGCGAATGATACCGTTCGCAATGCCCTTGGCGATCAGGTCTTGTTTTGATGTGAGCATGGCCCGATCGGTCGGGTTGGTCAGAAAGCCCATCTCGACGATCACGGACGGCGTGGTTTTCGCGACCGCATGGGTGTGGCGTCGCCAGCTGAAAGCATAATAGCCGCGCATGTTCATGGTGATCGCGCCATCGCGCGGCATCTCAGTCGCCTTGCGGTACTCCTCGACCATCACATCCTGTAGATGCTGCGCCGCGCGCGAGGTGCGCCAGGGTGTTGCTAGCTTAAAGCCGCGCGCCTTTGTGTTCGGCGAGCCATCGGCATGAATGGAAATAAACGCGGCGGCCTGGTAGCCTGGCGGCACGGTGGCGGGCAGCACGTCGGTAATAATGCCGCGCGAGCGTAACAGCTCGGCCACGCGATTGGTGATGTCCAAGTTTACTTGCAGCTCGGTCACGCCGCCTGCGGCTGTGCCGCTCGACGTGCGCAGCCGGTTGAGTTCGTCGGGCAGCTCGTTCGACTTCCAGTGGCCAACCTGGAGGCCAACCCGCACTTCACTTGGCTGGGGCTGTGGAGCCGGAGCAGCCGCGATCGGCGCTGGCGTCGGCGGCTCTGGGGTGGGCAGCGGCGTCGGCGTCGGCGGGACAGATGTGGGCGTGAGTGTTGGCGGGAACAGAGCCATACCAGGGGCGCTTGTGGCGGGGCTGGCCGGCTGCGAAGGGGCAGGAATAATCAACAGCGCAAAGGCCAGCGGCACGGTGGCCAGCAGCAGGTTGCGTGGGCGGCGTATGGTTGCAAGCACGGGGTTATCCTGAGTGTATCGGGCGCGTCGAAAATGGTGTTCAGAGTATACCACGGCGAGGGCTAACGTCGGGTGAGAAGCCGGTGAGATTCAGATTGTTGCAGCCGCGCCACATATGCGGGCTAGAAGCCCGCTGGTATGAGCAGGAAACGCGCTGAAGCGCGTTGGACGCGGGTACATGCGTTCAGCACGTTTTGGGTATCATACCAACCCGCGTTCCAGTTTAGAGCTTTGCAGAAAGTCGAATATCATTTCAGCCCGCAGAGGCGGGCTTCGTACAGCCAGCCAGCGGCTTCAGCCGCGCGGCGCTGGGGGCACGAAATGAGACGGTATGCGAGAACGCGGTGGTGGCTACTGTGCCCGCTGCGGCACACCAACGGCCTGCCCATAATCGCAGATTTCGCGCAGTGGGCAGCGCTCGCACTTCGGCG
>JACMIM010000731.1 GCA_014381165.1 Roseiflexaceae bacterium | reverse complement strand
GGCGGCGAACGCGCGCAGGGCTGGGTCGGGCTGCCACGCGGCCCAGGCTGGATCGGCATAGAACCAGAAGCCGGTCTGGGTGATACTGGTTTCGGCGGCAAACCCGGCCCGTTCGGCAACACTGAAGTGGCGGCTGCTGGCCAGCAGGATGTGGCGGGCGTGCAGATCGCTGGCGCTACGAATCAGCGGGGCCTGGCCGCCGAGCGCCGCGACCATGCGGGTAATCAGCGCGGCGTACTGGCCGACCTCCGGGCTTTGCGCTTGGTCGCCAGTGGCGGCGAACATCGAGGGGTTCATGGAGGCGGTGATCAGTGGCACGCCGGAAACGTGATGGGCAACCAGGCCCAGCACACGGATCGAGGTGCTAATCAGCAGATCGGCAGTGCGGCTGCACTCGGCCAGCACGCGGGCTTGCTCGATATACTCGTCCAGGCTGATATCGGGCGCGACTGGCGGGCTGGCGCGGCCCTCCAGCTTGGCCCAGTGATCCCAGACATGCGCGTTCTGGCGGGCGTGGTCGGGGCCGCGCGCGATGTCGGGCAGTGCGACAACCTCCAGGCCGGCCCGCTCGGCATACACCAGCATGGCGGGGTTGAGCGCCATGACAACCTGGTGGCCGCGTTGCTTCAGCGCCGCGCCCAGCGCAATGAAGGGCAGATGATCGCCAAGCGTGCCGCCGGTGGTTATCACAATCCGCTTCGACATACTGCCCCCTCCGGTCATGCCTGCACCCGGCATCGAAGCGCCGGGTTACTGGGGTTCGAAATCACATCAGGTGAATGCCAGTCTAGCATATCAACGAGTGCTGGCGATAGCGGCTTTCGTGGCAGAAACTGATCAGAATAGCTATAGGTCACTTGCCGCCGTGCATCTGGCCAATTCCGTGGTACGTAGCTGAAGTGGAAACGAGCCGATTGCCAGAAAGCTGGGTATGGATCTCAAGTCGGGCTTGCCGTTTTGGCCGATCAAGAATGGACTCATTCGCAGCTACCCTGCGCTGCATGAACATATTTTGTGCGATGTCGCTGTGATCGGCGGCGGCATCACCGGCGCGCTGGTGGCCGATCAGCTCGTGCAGGCCGGTATCGACACAGTCGTGCTCGACCGGCGCGATGTGGCTACTGGCAGTACATCGGCCAGCACCGCGCTGCTCCAGTACGAGGTCGACACACCGCTGTTTGAGCTGATCGAGATGGCTGGGCGCGAACACGCTGTGCGCAGCTACCTGCTTTGCTTGGAGGCCATTCTCAAGCTGGAAAAGCTGATTGGCGAGCTGGGCGACGACTGCGGCTTCCAGTCCAAGAAGAGCCTGTACCTGGCCAGCCGCGAGCGCGACGTGCCGGATCTCAAACGCGAGTATGAGGCTCGCCGCGAGGCTGGCATCCGGCTCGATTTGCTTGGAGCCAGCGATATTGCGGCACGCTTTTCGTTCCGCTATCCCGCCGCGCTGCTCTCCCACACCGCAGGCCAGGTCGATGCTTACCGATTAACCCACGCGCTGTTCCGCCGCGCAGCATCGCATGGTCTGCGTGTGTTCGACCGCACGGCAGTGACGAGCCACGACCACACCCGCGATGGCGTGACGCTAACCACCGAGCGCGCTTGCACGGTGCGGGCAAAGCGTGTGGTGCTGGCGGGGGGGTACGAGGCCCAGCAGTACCTCAAACACAAGGTCGTCAATTTCAAGAGTAGCTATGCGCTGATCACTGAGCCGGTGGACGCGTTTCCTGGCTGGGGCGAGGATCAGTGCCTGTTGTGGGAGACAGCGCGCCCGTACCTGTACGCCCGCACGACCAGCGACGGGCGCATGCTGGCCGGCGGCGAGGACGACCTATTCGACAATGAACTGCGCCGCGACCGTATGGTCGAGAAGAAGTCACGACGGGTCGAGAAACGCATCCGCGAGCTGTTTCCCGAGCTGCGTTTTGAGACAGCCTACGCTTGGGCGGGCACGTTTGGCGAAACCAAGGACGGCCTGGCCTATATCGGCCAGCACCCGGATTTCCCCAACGGCTACTTTGCGCTGGGCTATGGCGGCAATGGTATCACCTACAGCCTAATTGCAGCTGAGATCATCCGCGATGCGATTACGGGCGTAGACAATCCTGACACGGAGATTTTCCGTTTCGATCGATGATGGTGAGAAGAAGGAGCAGGAGCATGATCAAGCGATTAAGCGAAGTTGGCATGACATCCGACATGGCCTATGGCGCGGCGCTGGCATCGATTATGGCCAGCATTGTGATCTGGGTGCTGCGGCGCGGCGACGACACGGCGCACGCCGAACGCTTTGGTATTTTCGTCGGCCTGTGGGCACCGACTTTTGCCATCCTTGGGCAGAGCCTCGGCCAGGAGGAGAAGTCGATCTCGCTGCATGTAGGGTAAGAATTTTGCCACGAAGCCACGAAGGTAGGAAGGTTATGAGAATCTTCGCGCCTTCGTGGCTATTCTTTGCCAGCGGCGTCTTCGGCGGCCTCGCGGGCGAGGCGGCGCTTGAGAAAGGCTAGCACGGCGGTTTCCTCGGCGTCCAGGCCCTGCGCGGCCTGGGCCAACTCTTCCTCGGTGCGCTCCAGTAACGATTCCAGCAGCGCGCCCTCCAGGTAGGCGTTAATCACCTCGGGATGAATATAACTTTTGCGGCAAACCGACTTGGTGTTGCCAAGCCGTTCGGCCACGCGCTCGACGGCGGCCACGACATTGCGCTTGGCCTGGGCGTCTTTGTCGAACGTGCCGATCTCCTGGAGCACAATGGTGGCCAGCACGGTGCCGGCCCAGGTGCGAAAGTCCTTGGCGGTAAAGCGCTCGCCGCTGATTTCGCGTAGGTAGGCGTTCACATCGTCGGAAGTCACATCGCACGGCTGGCTGTTTTCGTCG
>JACMIM010000730.1 GCA_014381165.1 Roseiflexaceae bacterium | reverse complement strand
CGGCGCTGCTGCTGCTGGCGTTTGGGCTGCGGCTGTATCAGGTGCGCGAGCTGGCGCTGCCGGCGTGGGTCGATTCGGTGCATCACGCACTGCTGGTGCGGGTGGCGATCGAGCAGGGCGGTGCGCCGCTGTCGCTGCTGCCGTATCTACCGGTCGAGCAGCTGCCCTACCACTGGGGCTACCATGTGCTTTCGGCGGCCAGCGCGCAGATCGCGCAGGTTGGCCTGCCAGAAGCGATGCTGTGGCAGGGCCAGGCGCTGAATGCGCTGCATGTGCTGGCCTGCGCAGCCCTTGCCGCACGGCTGTGGCGCAGTCCGTGGGCCGGCCTGATCGCTGGGCTGGTGGTTGGCACCTTCTCGATTATGCCAGCTTATTATGCCAGCTGGGGCCGTTACACCCAGCTGACCGGCCTGCTGCTGCTGCCGCCGCTGGCGATCTGCTGGGGCGCGCTGCTGGCCACCCGCCGCCCGCGCCACGCGGTCGAGGTCGCGCTGCTGCTGGCCGGCCTGAACTTGGTCCACTTCCGCGTGCTGATCTTAGCCCTCGCGCTGCTGGCCGTCCAGATGCTGCTGTATCTACTACAGCCTTTTTTTCACCGCGAAGAACGCGAAGAGCGCGAAGGAAAGTTCTTTCTCTCATACTCTGTGTTCTCTAGATCGGCGCTCATCCTGCCAATATGCGCGGCGGCTGGCGCAATGCTCCTGACCGCGCCGTGGCTGTGGCTGCTGGTGCAGCGCCGGCTTGCGCCGATCGCCGCTGGCACGCAGTCGCTGGCCAGCGGCGATGCGTATGGAGCACTCAGCCTGGGCCTGCTGTGGGCCGGGCATAACCGCACGCTCTTTGCGCTGGCGCTGCTGGGCGCGCTGTGGGGACTGGGCCGCCGCTCCTCCCCAGCACTTGCCCTGGTATTATGGGCGGGCACGATGCTGACGCTGGCCAACCCGCAGCTGCTGACGTATCTACTGCCGCTGGCCGCCGCGCCGCTGGCCGTAAGCATGATCACGCGCGGGCGACCGCTGCTGGCACTGCTGGCGGTGCCGCTGCTCCTGTGCAACCCACTGCTGATCACACTGAACAGTTCCTGGCTGATCACCAACGATATTGTGGTGATCAGCTTGTTTGTGCCCGCCAGCGCACTGATTGGGTATCTGGCGGTGCAGGCCGGCGCGGCGCTCCAAGTGCGGTTGCCAGCCCGGCTGGCCGCGCTGGGGCCGCGCCCGCTTGCGGCGGCAGCAGTATTCGCCACACTGGCGCTAGCCGCCTGGGGTGCCTACGACATGCGCGAGGTTATCAACACCGATACCGTGCTGGCCTTTGAATCCGACCGGGCCGCACTCGCTTGGATCGACAACAACACCCCCGCCGACGCGCGCTTTCTGATCGGCGCAGCGCCCTGGCTTAGCACCGGGCGCGGCGTCGACGGCGGCTGGTGGATCACACCACTCACCGGGCGCTGGATGAGCACGCCGCCGGTGCTTTACGATTTCGGCGCTGCGCCGTATGTGGCAGAAACCGCCGCCCGCAACCGTGCCGTGATCGATGCCGCCGCCAGCGGGCGCGCCGACGAGATCGAGGCGCTGATCGTGCGCGACCGGATCAGCCATATCTACCTCAGCAGCCGCAGTGGGGCGCTCGCCAGCATTTTCGCCGATCGCAGCCGCTACCCGGCACTGTACACGCAGGGCGATGTCACCATTCTTGCCGTCCGCCCGTAGCCGTGCTATGATGATGCCCGCTTGCGCATCATCCCGCTATCACGACTGGGCGAGGCTTGGCTCCTCCAAACCTGCCGATCGCACATATGCATCCATGACGACTGAATCGCCACAGATTAGCGAGCGCGAACGCGAGATTCTCCGCCTCGTAGCTACCGGCGCGACCAACCAACAGATCGCGCAGTCTCTCCATATCAGTATTAATACGGTCAAAGTTCACCTGCGCAATATCTTTGGCAAGATCGGTGCAGCCTCGCGCACCGAGGCGACCGTGTATGCCATGCGCGTGGGACTGGTCGAGATCGCGCCCAGCACAGTGCTCGAGGACGAGCCAGACGCTGAGGAGCCGCCCGACCTGCCGCTGGATGCGCAGGACGGCGAGCCGCTTACGAACACGGGTAGTGCTCTCATCCCGCTGGCCGATCCGCCCCGCATGCTGGAACCAGCTCCACAGGTGAGCCAAGTGACCGTCATCGATCAGCCGCGCCCAGCCCGGCGCTCGCCACTGCTGCTGCTGGCGTTGCTGGGTGGCCTGGTTGTGCTACTTGGCGGAGTGTTTCTGGCCGGGCGCACCTTTGGTACTGGCGAACCCACGGCAAGTCAATCCACCAATGGGCTACCACCCGCACAAGAAGCGCTGGCAGCCATGCCGCAGGGTCGCGCGGCCTTTGGGTTGGCCAGCTTCGAAAGCAATGGCCGCCAGTTTCTGTACGCGCTTGGCGGCAGCGTGAGCGGCCAGCCCAGCGCCAGCGCATTACGCTACGACACGCAGAACGACCAGTGGAGCGCGCTCAGCGACAAGCCGACCGCCACGAGTGATGTGCAGGCGGCGGTTGTCGGCGGGCTGATCTACGTCCCAGGTGGGCGGCTAGCCGATGGCACGCCGTCCACTGTTGTCGAGGCCTACGACCCGCAGAGCGACCGCTGGACCGCGCGCGCGCCACTGCCTGCTGCGCGCAGTGGCTACGCGCTGGCAGCATTCGAGGGCAAGCTGTATCTGTTCGGCGGCTGGGACGGCAGCGCACAGCGTGGCGAGGTGTTTCGCTACAACCCCGACACCGACAGCTGGGACGAGGGCGAGGTTATGCCAACGCCGCGCAGCCACGCCGATGCGGTAGTGGCTGGCCAGAGCATCTATGTGATTGGCGGCGAGGGTGCCACTGGCCCGCTGGCAGTTAACGAACGCTTTGCCCCAGCCCAAGGCGCAACCGGCCAGGCTTGGCTCACCCGCCTGCCGCTGCCCCAGGCACTGGGCCGCCCAGCGATCGGCATTACCACCGGCGATGAGCGCCAGCTGTATGTGTTGAGCGCGGGCGACCAGTTCTTCGTCTATAACCTTGACCGCGACGCATGGAAGGCAGTGCCGCTGCCTAGCGCGCTTGCGCCCGCGGCGCGGATCAGGGGCGTGGGCAACCAACTGTATCTGATCGGCGGGCGCACGGCCGAGGGCGAAAGCAGCCAGTCCGCATCCTACCGCACGGTCTTCCAGCTTTCGCTGCCTGCGGTCAGCAACTGATGCCAGCGCCATTGCTTTCCAACTATATTCGCCAGCGCCGCTATGCCGTTATTCGGCCATTTCTTTCGCGCGATCTGCTCGATATTGGCTGCGGCCACGGCCAGCTCGCCAGCCTGCTGCCACTCGACCGCTATGTTGGCGTCGATTTGAGCACGCCGATGCTGGCGGCGGCCCAAGTGCGCTTTCCCCAGCATAGCTTTCATCAGGCCGATCTAGAGGCAGGCCCGCTCCCAGAGGACTGCTACGACCAGCCCTTCGGCACGATTACGCTGATCGCGCTGCTCGAACACCTGGCCCACCCTGAAAAGGTTTTCGCCAACCTGAGCCGCGCATTGGCTCCCGGAGGATATCTCGTTGCGACCACGCCAACGCCATTTGGCCACCGCGTCCACCGCCTGGGCGCGCAGGCTGGCCTGTTCTACCGCGAGGCCGCCGAGGATCACAAGAGCCGGCTCGACCAGCGTGCGCTGATGCTGCTGTGTAATCAGGCCGATCTGCGAGTTATGCGCTACCAACAGTTCGAATGGGGCTGCAATCAGCTACTGGTCGCCACGCGATGAGCCAACAACGAACCGAGACCCGAGACCCGTGACCCGAGAGCCGAGAACCGCAGCACCGCAGCACCGGGAACCGAGAACGACCGGGGGTGGGAGACGACGACGCGCCGTGTGTTGTGATTGCCACGCTGAACTGGAACCGGCCTGACGACACGCTGGCCTGCCTGGCCTCGGCGGCAGCGCAGGATTACCCCAACATCCGGCTGCTGGTGGTCGATAACGCCAGCAGCGACGATTCAGTAGCACAGATCGCCAGCGCCTTTCCACACGCCACACTGGTGCAGAACAGCCACAACGCTGGCTTCGCCGGCGGCTGCAACCTGGCGCTGCGCCACGCGCTTGCGCTCGGTGCCGAGTATGTGTTCCTGGTCAACAACGATACCTTCTTCGCGCCGGACATGCTGCGCCAGCTGGTTGCGCATCGCTCGCCGGAGATAGGCGTGCTGGTGCCAGCAATCTTCCGTGCCGACGCACCAGAACAGGCCTGGTCGATTGGCGGAATGCGCCACCCGCTGACACTAGAAAAAACCGGCGACATTCCCGCTGCACTCGGCCCGGCGCTGGCCGCCGGATATGCCGAGCGCGAGTACGTGGTGGGCTGCGCACTGCTGTTCAGCCGAATTGTGCTGCTGGCGGTCGGTGGCTTCGACGAGCGCTTCTTTATGTATTATGAGGATATGGACTTGAGCCTGCGCGTGCGCGCCGCCGGCTTTCGGATTATGTTGGTGCCCCAGGCTCGCATGTGGCACAAAGTCGCCACCAGCAGCGGCGGCAGCGATTCGCCGAACGAGCGCTACTGGATGGCACGTAGCAGCGTGCTGTTCTTCCGCAAACATGTGCGCGGCCCACGCTGGCTGGTGGTGGTGCCGTTTCGCGCCGCCAGTGCGCTACGCACCTCGCTGCGGCTGCTGCGGGCGGGCCGCACTCCAGCGCTGCGGGCCTACTGGCGCGGCCTGCGCGACGGACTCGGCGAGCGGCCATGCACATAGCTATGCTGGTGTTCAACCAGACCGGGCGTGGCACGTATTGGCGGGCCTTCTACCTGGCGCGCGAACTGGCCCGGCGCGGGCTGCGCGCCACCGTGATCTCGACCTCGCCCCACGAGCGGCGGCGCTTCACACTGCGGCTGGCCGAACAGAACCGGCTGGCGCTGGTCGAAGCCCCCGACCTACTCCAGGGCAGCCTGCGCTCCGGCTGGGACGCCTGGGCCAGCCTGGCCCGCGTGCTCTGGATGCACAGCGGCCAGTTCGACGTTGTTCACGCCTTTGAGTGCCGACCAACCGCGCTGCTGCCCGCGCTACACCAGCAGTTCTGGCACGGCACGCCGCTGGTGATCGACTGGTGCGACTGGTTTGGGCGCGGCGGCTCGGTCGAGCAGCGCCCGGACGGGTTCCAGAAGACGCTGCTGCGCCCAGTCGAGAGCTTTTTCGAAACCCGCTTTCGCACACGCGCCGACGCGACGACGGTAATCAACAGGTTTCTTGGCCAACGCGCCGCTGCGTTGGGCGTGCCAGCCAGCACAATCACCCTGCTGCCGAATGGGTGTGATACCGACAACTGGCAGCTGGAGCCGCCCGAAGCGGCGCGCGCGGCGCTTGGACTGCCGCCAGACGCGCCACTGGTCGGTTATGTCGGCGCGATCTTTCCGCGTGATGCCCAGTTGATGGCGGCAGCCTTCGACATGCTGGCCGAGCGGCGGCCCGATGCGCGGCTGCTGGTGTTGGGCTACTGCAACATTGAAATCGAGCGGCTGGTGCGCCGGCCCGAACTGGTGCTGCGCACCGGCGGGCTGGACGAGACAACGCTGCGGCGCTACCTGCGAGCATGTGCGCTGGGCTGGGTGCCACTGACGGCGAGCGGCGCAAACCTGGGGCGCTGGCCGCTCAAGCTCAGCACGTATATGGCGGCGGGCATTCCGTTTGTGACCACACAAATTGGCGAATTGGGCACGTTTGCAGAGCGCTACCCCGCCGGTTTGGCCGCCGCCCCTACAGCAGAGTCGCTGGCCCAGGCCGCACTTCAGCTGATCGACCATCCCGAGCGTGCCGCAGCCATGGGCGCGCTGGGTCGCCAGCTGGCCGAACGCGAACTCAGCTGGGCCAGCATGTGCGACATGCTGCTGGCGGTATACGAGCGGGTGCGCTAAAACCACCGGGGCGTCCGCCGCGCACGCATCATGAGGCATTGCGCCGCAACCGGGGCACGCGGGGAACCGGCACGACCAAGGCACGCGGGCCAGCCCCGCGTCTACAGAGCGGAACAATACCATAGCTATGCACCCAGATTTTGAACACGCCGACTGCCCGATCTGCGAGCGAAACAGCGCCGCGCCGCTCCTCAGCGGCCCCGATTTGCTACACCCGTCGCCTCAGCAGTTTCAGCTTGTGAGCTGCCAGCACTGCGGGCATATCTATCAGAACCCACGGCCACGGCCAGAAGTAATTGGGCGTTACTACCCACCTGACTACGCGCCATTCCAAACAGCGATCGCCGACGAACCGCGTTGGTGGCGGCGCGTCGAGCGGCGGATTGGGCGGGCCAAGCTGTGCCGTGCCGTGCATTCCTATGCGGGCGGCCCAGGGCACCTGCTCGATATTGGCTGTGCGACCGGCCTGTTCCTTGATGGCATGCGCAGGCTAGGCTGGGGCGTTGCTGGCGTCGAGCCATCGCCGGGCGCGGCGGCATATGCGCGTGAACGGTTTGGATTGCAGGTATTTCAAGGCACCGTCGAAACGGCCAATCTTGCCCCAGCTAGCTTCGACGCCGTCACACTCTGGGATGTGCTTGAGCACGTTCCGGAGCCACGTATGCTTTTTGCCGAAGTACAACGCATCCTACGGCCAGGCGGCGTGCTTGTGATCAGCCTGCCCAACCCGGATAGCTTGGAAGCGCGCTTGCTGAAACAGCATTGGCTTGGCTGGGATCTGCCGCGACATTTGAACCTATTCAAGCCAGCCCTCCTGAAACCACAGCTTGCCCGCTACGGCCTTCAGGTCGAGGCGATGCGCTCATTTATCTACGGCTATGCCACGCTGGTTATGAGCCTGGAGCAGAAGCTCAAAGGCCAGCGCTTTGCGCCGCTAGCCCGCATGCTGCTGCGCTCGTTGCCGCTGCGGCTTGCCACGCTGCCATACTATAATGGGCCAGCAAACTGGTATAATCTCAGCTCGACGGTCGTTATCTTTGCACGAAAGAAGCCATATGCCTGACCCGAGACCCTATGATGTACGCTTTGAAATTCAGCTGCATCCCCCTGGCGAGGAGTGGACGCGCATTGCCTACGACTCAATTTATGACGACGATGGTATTCGGCATCTCGACTCGTTTTATCTCACAATGCTCGAGCTGATCAATCCAACAGTTGGCAGCACACTGCTCGATGTCGCCTGTGGTGAAGGGGTGCTTTCTAATCTTGCGCGCTCACGCTATGGCGTTCAGGCCTATGGCACCGATATCTCGCTTGCCGCCGCACGGATTGGCGCAGTCGAGGGCGGCGCTGGATTTGGCGTAGCTGTTGGTGAACACCTGCCATTTGTAGAAAACTCTTTTGATTATGTCACATGCATTGGCAGCCTCGAACATTTTTTGAATGTTGAGCGCGGAATTCGTGAGCTGGCGCGGGTGCTCAAGCCCGGCGGTATGGCATGCCTGCTGCTGCCCAACACCTACAGTTTACTGAATAATATCTACAAAGCCTATAAAACTGGCATGAGCACGGTCGATTCGCAGCCCATGCAGCGCTACGCAGCGCGGGGCGAGTGGGCCATGCTGCTCGAGCGCAATGGATTCGAGATCACCCATACCACAAAGTACGAGCGTGAGCAGCCCCGCTCGCTGCAGGATGCGCTCTGGTATGCGCAGCATTGGCGCGAATGCGTCAAGCTGGCTGTGACACCAATCATTCCGGTCAATCTCGCCAGTTCGATTGTATATCTGTGTCGGCCAGCACGAGAATGCCCATGAACCTGCGGCACTGGATCGCCACACACGGGCGCGGGCGCGCACTCTGGGGCGCGTCGCTGGGCATGCTGCTTGTCAGCGGCCTAGCCCTGTTTGCGCTGTATGCCATGTTCCGCAGCGGCGGCGAGTCGCTCGACCTCCAAGCATTGTTGGCACGCATTAGCCCCCAAGTACTACTGCTGACCTCGCTCACCTATGCTCTTGCCATGCTGCTTTCGGTGATCGGCTGGGGCTGGATGATGGGCAGCCTGGGCGGGGTGTGGAGCTGGGGTGAGCACGCCAAAATTTACTGCATTACCACCTTCACCCGGCGGTTGCCTGGCGCTATCTGGTATATGCTTGGCCGCGTGGTACTGTACGAGCGGATTGGCGTCAAGAAAGGCCTGACCCTGCTAGTAGGCGGGCTAGAACTTGGCATCCTGATTGCCAGTGGCATGCTGCTCGCCCTAGTCACCTGGCCGTTTCTCATGCGCCAGACACAGTCGCCGCTGTGGTTTGTGGCGGGGTTGATCGGATGCGCTGCGCTACTCAACCCACCAGTGCTGCGCGCGCTGATTCGGCGCATTAGCCGACAGCACGCCGCAGCCAACATCAGCTACCGCCTGCTGCTCGGCTGGCTGCTGCTGTACACGGTTATTTGGTGTGGAAACGGCATAATCTTGTATCTTCTCGCCGACGCAGTCCATCCACTTGGCGGCGGAGAACTTCCCGCCGTGCTGGGCATCGCCGCAGCCACTGGCGTTATCGCCTTTGTGTTTAGCTTTGTTCCATTTGGATTAGGCGTGCAGGAATTGACTATTAGTGTGCTGTTGAGCCCGCTGATTGGCGGGCCAGAGGCTGTTGTGGTTGCGCTGCTCATCCGTGGAATCTTGACGCTCAACGAGTTTGGCTGGGCGCTGCTTGGCACCGTGTTCGGTTTGGGCAGCCTGCTTCGACCGCGCACCCTGGATCGGGAGCAAGCGCTTTCTGATGCGGTAATACCGAAAGAAGTAGCGCCTATTTCGCTGGTGCCACCCGAAAAATAACCCGCATGGGTTATTGCAGATGCCGGCGTTAGCGCCCATACTGCCAATGTACGCAGAACATGTCGGCCACCTACTTGAAGGAGTTTCCTTTCCAATGAAGAAGATCCTCGGATCGATGACAGCAGCGGCAGTCGTGGCAAGCACACTGACCTTTGCCAATGTCAGCCCAGCCAATGCAGCTGCGCCGAACTTCACCTACTCGACCGGCTTTCAGATTCAGAACCTGAGCCAAGCCACCGCGACGGTCTCGCTAGCGTTCTATGCTCAGGGCAGCGGCACGCCCAGCGCAACCGTTCCTGACACCATTCCTGCTGGGTCGTCGAAGAACTATTCGACCCTGCCTTCCGCCGTTGCGGCTGGCTTCAGCGGTGGTGCTGTCATTTCGTCTGACCAGAAGGTCGCGGCGACGGTCAACATCATTGTCAACAACAATGTGAACTTCGGCGATGCCTACACCGGTATCAGCGAAGGCTCGACCAAGGCAACCCTGCCGCTGCTGTTCAAGGATGCGTTCGGCTTCAACACGTTCTTCAATGTGCAGAACACCGACGCCACCGCTGCCGCTGTAACCGTGACCTTCTCGAATGGCACGACACAGACGGCAACCGTTCAGCCCAACTCGACGGCGCGCTTCGATCAGGCCAGCAACGCCGGCATCGCCGCTAACTTCATTGGTTCGGCAGTTGTGACCGCCGACAAGAACATCGCGGTTACTGCGGTGCAGGTCGATAACGACACACTGGCTAGCTACAACGGCTTCAGCGACACCGGCAACCTTGCGCCAATCTTCCCGCTGGTGAACTCGAACAACTTCGGCTATGTTACGGGTATTCCGGTCACTAATGTCGGCACTGCGGCAACCAACGTGGTCGTGACCTACACGCCAAGCAGCGGCATCGCCGGCAACGCGACCGCGCCCTGCACCGAGACCCAGAGCGTTGCTGCGAATGAGACCAAGTACTTCGCGCTGACCTCGATTGGACCGAGCGCGAACACGCCTGGCATGACCACGACCTGCACCAAGGGTGCGCGCTTCGTTGGCTCGGGCAAGGTTACCACCAACAGTGGCAACCAGCCGCTGGTAGCACTGGTCAGCCAGCTGAACCAGCCGGCCAAGAAGTCGGGTATCTACGGCGCAGCTAACGCGACGACGGCAACCTCGACTGTGCTGTTCCCGATTATCAACGACCGCTTCTTCGGCTACAACACCGGCTTCAGCATCACCAATGTTGGCAACAACAATGTCAATGTCAGCTGCAGCTACGCCGGCCAGACCTACAAGGACGAAGTTTCGGCCCTGGCTCCTGGTGGCGTGTTCACGACGCTCCAGACCGGCAAGCTGGCTGACCGAACCAACACCTCAGGCACCTGCGTTGCCACAGCGGTTGGTGGTAGCGATGCCAAGATCGTCGGCGTCATCAACCAGCTGAACAACCCAGCTGCGACCGACGCCCTGTTCGTTTCGAGTGGTATCAACAACTAGCAACATTCGATCACGGCTCCGCCTGTAGATTGGTTGTCTGCGACGGATGAGAAACAGGGAGTTGCGATTCGTCGCAGCTCCCTGTTTCGTTGAAAGGTATTTCGTAGATGCACACCTATGGCCGCTTGTTCCTGGTTGGAACACTCGTCGCCTTGATGCTCGCAGCCTGCACTGCAGCGCCCGCAGAACAAATTCAAAGCCAGGCATCACCATCAGCTCAAGTCGCTGCACCAAGCTCAGATACTGTTGGCAATGTCGCCGGTACGCTGCTGCGAATCAAAGATGGTAAGAATGAAGCCTTTGTCGGCATACCGCTGTATCTCGGCGATCTTGTTGCGTCCACCGAGGGGGTCGAAGGCATTTCGAGTCTTTCGCGTGAGACCGCGCCCAAGACCTACACCGAAGATTCAGGGGCTTTTGTGTTCGCCGACGTGCCGGTTGGGCGCTACACACTGTGGCTCGATACCCCACGCGGCCCGGTGATGCTGAATGAACCAACGACTGGCGGTGATCTTATTATCACGGTCGATGGTGGCAAGATCAGCACACTTGGCTCACTGCCATATGATATTCCCTTTCCAGAGTAGCGCTGCGAGCGCTTCTCTGGTTGTCGTATCGAATTAGACAGTGGGGGTTCTTGGGGGCTGCGCCCCTACGGCAACGTTGGCATGCGAAAGCGCGCCCGGTTTCACCGGGCGCGCTTTGCTGTTCAAGTGGTAGCTCAGTTCGCCTAGGCCAATCATGGTACCTGCTGGCCGATACGCTCCACGACTTGGACCAAGGCGTTCCAGGAGAAACGCTCGACCTGCTGCTGACGAATAGTCTCCGTCATCGTATCTTTGAGCTGCGTTTCATAGAAGCGCAGCACGGCCTGAGCTAATGCCTGTTCGTCCTGAGGTGGCACAAGCAGGCCATTGACGCCATCGGCGACGACCTCGTGAAGGCCGCCAACACGGGTTGTGATCACGGGCTTGCCAAAGCCAAACGCCAACTGCGCCACGCCGCTTTGGGTCGCCGAAATGTATGGCAGCACCACCACGTCGCCCAGATCGAAATACGGTCGAAGCTCTTCATTCGGCACATAGCGATTCACAAATGTGATCGCGTGATCGACATTAAATTCGCGTGCGTAGCGTTTGTAGAACTCCGGATCAGACCAAAACTCGCCAACCACAAGCAGATGCACCGCGCGCCGTTCGAGAATCTGCGCCATGGCCTGAATCAGGTACTCCAGGCCTTTATAGGGACGAACGAAGCCAAAGAACAGTAATACCGGGCGATCAGCCGGAATTCCTAGTGACGTGCGCAACTCCTGAGCTGTGGTTCCACTTTGGCCGGTGGCGAGTTCTGCATAGGTTGGATGATGAGCTTTATGCACATTGGCCTGCGGCAGCAGCGCCTGAAGTTGGTAGCGGTCTTGCTCACTATGAACGATAAATGCATCACCCTGGCGTAATACCGTGGTGGCCAAACGCCGGTCGAGAAATCCGCCGCCATCGTGGGGCACGACATTATGGCAGATATAGACGATCGGTATGTTGGTATGATGTTTAATCCAACGCGAGATCGCCGTCAGGCAGGGCGTCCAGTAGGGCACCCACCACTGAAGAATCAACAAGTCTGGCGCATCGGCGCGCACACGCCGGCACAGTTGCCACCAGGTGAACGGGTTTACTGGATCGAGCACATACTCACAGGCTATTTTCAGCGGCGCTGCGCTAGGGTCGCGGTCGCTCTTGCCGGGAAATAGAAAGCGTGGGTACTGCCGGGTAAACGAGTAGAGCTGCGTCCAATGCCCAGCCTCGCGCAGATGCCGCACGAGCAGGGTCGTATAGTGGGCGATACCGCCGCGATACGGGTACGTAGGCCCGACAACGCAAATGCGCACGGTTACTCATCCTCCGCGAGCACGGTTTCCGGCTTCCATACAAGGTAGTCGCCAATCGCCATGTAGTCGAGCCCGCAGTTCTGAAATTTCCAGGCGGCGTCGGTCGGTGAACACACAATCGGCTGTGAATCAATGTTGAAGCTGGTATTGAGCACAACCGGAATGCCACTCAACTGGCGGAAATGGTCGATCATACTCCAGTAGCGCGGCTGAAGCGTGCGCGAAACGGTCTGCGGGCGGCACGAGTTATCGACGTGGGTTGCGCTGACAATTTCATCGATTTTGTCGGGCTGGGTTTGAAACGCCAAAATCATAAAGGGCGATGGCGCGGCACCCACAATGTATTGCTCGGTGTATTCTTCCAGCATGGAGGGGGCAAATGGCCGCCAGGGTTCACGATGCTTGACCTTTAGATTCACGCGGTCCTTCATGTCGCGGATCGACGGGTCGGCAATAATGCTGCGCGAGCCAAGCGCCCGCGGGCCGATCTCGGCGCGGCCCTGAAACCAGCCAACGATTTTACCTGCGTGGAGCACGCGCGCCGTGTCGCGGCAGATATCATCAGATTTGCGGAATGTCGCGATGCCAGCGGCGCTGAGTGCTGCAAGAATCTCATCGTTGGTATACTCAGGCCCCCATTGGGCGTGGCGCATAACGAACGACGGGCGCTGCCCAGTCAGCTTGACATGGGTTGCGAGTGCCGCACCAAGCGCAGTGCCCGCATCGTGGGCAGCCGGCTGAATGAAGATTTCGTCGACAAAGGGCGATTGTAGCAGCACGCCATTCATCGAGCAGTTCAGTGCAACGCCGCCCGCCAGGGCCAGCCGCCGACTGCCACTGCGGCGGTACATGAATTCGACCATGTGCAGGGCGGCGCGCTCGAGATCACGCTGAAGTGTTGCGGCCAGGTTTTGGTCGGCCTGGGTCAGCGGTGCATTGGGTTGGCGCTGCGGCAGCGCACCCAGAAACTTCAGCTTATCGGCCTTAATAATGCGCGGCAGGTCGCCGGACCAATCGATAAATGGTAGCCCGTTTGGATCCGCCACGCCGTATGGTGCCAACCCCATGGTCTTGCCTTCGCCGCTGTGCCGCTTGAAGCCCAGTTTGCCGGTGATCTGCTCATACAGCACACCCCAGCTGTTGTAGGTGGGGATTCGCTCATACACCGTCATGCTGGTGCCGCTGGCGTGGCCAAGAAAGCCTGCCTCGCTGCCACCAGTCGCATCGAATGACATAAAGTTTGTTTCAGGAAAGCCGCTGGGAAAGATTGCGCTCGATGCGTGCGCGACGTGATGGCTCACGTAGTGAACCTGTTTGCCCTGGTTACGCCCTGGGATCAGCCGGGCGTGTTGCGGGGTCTTGAGCGCCCAGCGTAGCGCGCCATGCCAGCCCTGCCACAGCCCTTGGCGGTTCAGATGGCCATATGCGACGCCAAGCGCGCGGCCAAAGCCGGCTGCAACCACATCGACATCGTCCATGGTGATGCCGGCTGCATTGAGCACATACTCGGTTGCGAGGACTGGTGGCATGTTGGGGGCGTGCTTCACGCGATTCAACCGCTCTTCTTCGACCATGGCGATTAGTTCGCCATCTTTGAGAATACAGGCTGCCGTATTCCACGATATGGGGTGGCTTACGCCGAGGATGATCATATGTTCTCTAACCTAAAGCCCTTACAAATCACGGGCAGTGTGCCCGTTGCGATGTGCTAACGAATACGCCAAATTGATACACCGGCCGTATTATAAACTATCTCATACAGCGGCGAACCGGCCAACTGCGCGGCGCTGACGTATTCCTGGCCAGCGGGCGCAGTGTTGCCAGGGCCATCGTACAGATGGGTGTAACCGGCGGCCTTGAGCGCCGCCGCTGCCTCGGGCGAGCCGATCGGGTGGGCCATAATCGCCTCATTGTCGATCTTGACACTCAGCTGGTAATCGGGCGTTTCGCCGGCCTCGGTGCCATAGGTGATCGGCGGCAGATTGCTGGCGCGCCCGCTCAGAAATGGCAGCCACCAGCCTGCGTCGGATCCGGCGAACACGCCGCCGCCATAGGCTCCAAACGAGCTGACGAAAAAGCGGGCGTCCGGCGGCAGCTCGGCGCGAATCCAGTTCATTGCCACTACATCGGCGGGAAAGACTAGCTGGTTCTGCGGGGCCAGCATGCGCTGCTGCCCGCCCAGCCCCCAGCCAAGCAGCAGCGCGCCGAGGGCAAGCGTGGCCGGCCCAGCCATCCAAGGGCGGCGCAACGTATCGAATAGCCACTCGACGCCAAGCGCTATGCCTGCGCCAGCCAGCGGGGCCACTATCAGATACACCGCCAGTAACACCGCGAAGCTGGTCAGCAGGCCGGTGCCATTCAGGCCAAGCAGGTACGGATTGGCGGCCAGCCACATCAGCGCAAACCAGCCCACCAGCACCAGCCCGCGCCACTCGCGCCGGGCCAGCAGCAGGGCTAACCCCAGCAGGGCCAGGCCGAGTAGCCAGGGCGCAACGATCAGGCCGAAGATATCGTGGATGCCTGCATCGCTGCTGAGATTATTCGCGATGTAGTAGCCGCCGATCCTGAGCAGTGCGCCCTCGCGCAGCCGCAGCAGCCAGGGCGCAACCACGGCCAGCGTCAGCGCACCGGCAGCTAGGCCGATCAGTGCGAAGCCAAGCACCGCTCGCCGCCGATCAAGCCAGCCGGGTTGGGTGAGCACGCGGTACAGCGCATACGCCGCCACAAAGCAGGCCGCAAATACCGCCACGCGGTAGTGGGTCAGCACCAGCCCGGCAGAAGCGACCACAGCCAACGCAAGCAGCCGCAAGCCAGCGGCGCGGTGGGCAGGCCGGGTGATGCGCCAATCCAGCAGGGCCATCCAAATCACCGCCGCGCTGACCAGAATTGTCTGGCCAGCGATCTGCGTGTAGCGGCCCCAGTTCACATAGAAGGCTGGCATGGTGCTGATCACCGCGATCAGCAGGGCCGCGACCAGTGCCGAGGCCTGGTGGCGCAGCAGCCGCAGCGTCAGCAGGTACACGAGCGGGGCGGCCAGCGCGCTAAGTATCTGGCCGGTGATGAGCAGGCTGGCGGCGGCGGGCAAGCCGCTGAGCAGCGCAAGGGTGGCGGCCACGCTGTGCAGGCCGTAGTGGTAGGTGAACGTGCGCAGCGCCGCATACGGCTGCCACGACGAAAACAGCCCGCCGTGGTCGATCAGCAGCTGTGTGATGACGGTGTGGTGGTAGGAATCGCCAAACATGCCAGTGGGCAGATCGCGGGCAACAAACAGGCGCAGGGCTAATGCCAGCGCAGTGGTCGCCAGCAGCAGCACTGCCGGAACGTTAACCACGAAGGCGCGAAGACGCGAGGAAGCATGAATAACCGGAGAACCAGCAACAAATATTAAACTCTTCTTTTCTTCCTTTTCTTCCCTTCGTGTTTTCGTGTCTTCGTGGTAAAACGTTCGCGCGGGCCAAAAGGCGGCTAGCGCGCAGATGGCCAGCCAAGCCCAGCACAGCGGCCCGCTCCAGCGCAGCCCAACCAGGCTGCTGGCCAGCAGCAGCAGCGGCAACGCGGCGCAGCTCAGGCCGATTGCCAGCGGCCAGCGTTCGCTCAGGGCCAGCGGGTCAGGCCAGAGCCAGCGCAGCAACGCCAGGCCAGGCAGCAGCAACAGCGCCGCCGCCGATATGGCCACCAGCGGTGCGCCCAGCAGCGCGCCGACGG
>JACMIM010000729.1 GCA_014381165.1 Roseiflexaceae bacterium | reverse complement strand
GCGCATCACCGGGTTGAGCGAGTTCATCGCACCCTGCGGGATGTAGGCGATCTTGCTCAAGCGCGCCTTGAGCATATCCTGGTCGGAAAGTGCGGTCAGGTCGGTATCGCCGACAATCACTTTACCCGCTTCGATCCGGCCCGGCGGCTTAATCATACGCATCATGGCCAGCGCCATGGTGCTCTTGCCCGAGCCAGATTCGCCAACCAGGCCCATCTTCTCGCCGGCGTTCAAGCTGAAGGTGACATTATCGAGCGCCCGCGCGCGGCCAGAATCGGTGTAGTACGTTACCTGGAGATCGTGAACTTTCAGTACTGGTGTCATGGTGCGTCCTCTACTCTGATCGCCGCACGCGCGGGTTGGCAAACTCATCAAGGCCCATGATAATCAGCGCCAACGAGCCAAGAATCAGAACCATTGCCAGCGCTGGCTCGAGCGGCCACCACCACCAGCCATTGAAAAACGCGCCCTGCTGCTGCGCGGCCCACACGATATTGCCAAGCAGCGGCTCGCGCAATGGCCCAAGGCCGATCACCGCGAGGTAGAAGGCTGCAAACACCGCAGCAAAAACCTGCGTCACAAACGCCGCCGCGATAAACGGCAGCAGGTTCGGCAGAATTTCGCGAAAGATAATGCCCATATCGCCGACGCCCGAAAGCTTGGCGACCGAAACAAACTGGCGCTCCTTCATCGAAAGCACCTGCGATCGGATGACCAGTGTTGGCCCCATCCAGGCCAGCAGCACCACAATCAGCGCCATGGTGTAGATCGTCACGTCGCGCTTGTCCAGCGAACCGGCGATGATCACTTGGATCAGAAAGATCGGGATCGGCGTCAGGATTTGGCAGATGCCCTTGATGAATGTGTCGACCACTCCGCCGAAGTAGGCCGAAATAAAGCCAAGCACGACACCAATCAGCGTGCCGATCGCGCCGGCCAGCACACCGATCAGCGCCGTCTGCCACATGCCAACCACCATGGCCGCCAGCAGATTACGCCCGAAGAAGTCGGTGCCAAACGGAAACTGCAGGCTCGGCGGCTGCCGCGAGCGCACCGACAGCGGATAGGCTTGCTTGGGGTCGACCACGAGCAGGCCAATCACCGTAAAGAGCACCAGCAGGAGCAGAATAAATAGGCCGATCGAAAGGCTCGGGTTGCGGCGCAGATAGCGCCACACAAGCGCGAACCGGCCGGGCTGCCGCACGAGCGGTTGGGGGATCGCAATCGATGCCATCGGCTTCTCCTAGCTTGCGTGGCGAATACGGGGGTCGAGCAGTGGGTACAGCAGTTCGACAAGCACCATGAGCGAGGCAACGGCTATCGTGATGAATAAGACGATACCGTAGATCACCAAAAAGTCGCTCGTCTGAATTGCTGAGTTGAGTACCGATCCCACGCCCGGCAGGCCGAAGAGTTGTTCAATGATAATGCCCGAGGTGACGACATTACCCAGTGCGAGTGCCAGCCCCGTGACTTGCGGCAGCAGCGCATTGCGCAAATAGTAATCACGAAAGATCGTCACGCTGCCAAGGCCTTTATGCTCGGCAAAGTTTACATAATCCTCGCCCTGAATCGTAATGCCCATGCCACGCATGGAAAGCACCCAGCCGCCGACCGAGCCAAACACCAGTGCGATCGCCGGCAATATCTGGTGCCGCATGACATCCAGCACAAATGGCAGCGACCAAGTCGGCTGCGTGCCAACCGTATAGGCCCCGCCAAGCGGTAGTGCCTTGAGCCGGAAGGCGATAAAGAACAGCAGTAGCACGCCAAGCAGCACTGGTGGTACCCCCTGGAGCAGCACAAATGGCGTGGCAAAGGTGCGCAGCCAGCGGGGCGCGCGTGGCCATGCCGCCACCGCACCAAGCAAATTGCCCATGATGAACGACACCACGGTTGTAACCAGCAGTAGCCCAATCGTCCACGGCAGCGCATCCATGATCAGCTCCCAGACCGTGCGCGGGAACTTGTTCAGCGATGGCCCCAAATCGAGCCGGGCAATACTGCCAATATAGTCGATATACTGTTCCCACACCGGCTTATTAAGTCCGAACTTCTCGCTATAGGCGGCGATCATGATTTCCAGATCGCCGGGCGAGAACCCGCCGGTGCGCGACAGTTCGGCGAAGCGTTCGCGGACGGGATTGCGTGACGAGAGGCGCGGAATAAAGAAGGTAATCGTCGATGCAGCCCAGATCACAAGGAGAAGGAAACCAAGCCGTTTGAGTATAATGAGCCAGCTCATAGATATTTTCCTTTGCGCGTATCTCGCCGCGTACCAATAAGTTTAGGACTTACGCAGTTGGCGACTTCAGCCTGCGGCAGCATGGAAAAGCTATCTTTTTTGTTTCGT
>JACMIM010000728.1 GCA_014381165.1 Roseiflexaceae bacterium | reverse complement strand
AGGCGCGCGCGCGCAACGTGGGCCTCTCGCTAGCACTGATCACGCGGCTGCTGCTGCTGGCCTCGATCTCGTGGATTGCCTCGCTGGTGACGCCGCTCTTCACGATTCCCAGCATTGCCGGCCTGCCCGAGTTCGCTGTTTCAGGGCGCGATATCATCCTGCTGATCGGCGGGCTGTTTCTGATCTGGAAGGCCACTCACGAAATTCATAATCGGCTGGAGGGCGAGGAAGGCCACGACGACGTAAAGGTCAGGCCGTCATTCACCGGCGTGATTATCCAGATTATTTTGCTTGACATCGTCTTCTCACTCGATTCGGTGATCACGGCTGTGGGGATTGTCGACGAGATTGGCGTAATGGTCACAGCTGTGGTGATCGCAGTTGGCATTATGCTGATAGCGGCCGGGCCGTTAAGCAACTTTGTCAACAAGCATCCAACCGTGAAGATGTTGGCGCTGGCCTTTCTGCTGCTGATCGGCGTCTCGCTGCTGGCTGAAGGTTTGCACCAGCACATCGAAAAGGGCTATATCTACGCGGCGATGGGCTTCTCGGTACTGGTCGAGTTTCTGAACCTGCGCTCCTCGCGCAAAAAAGGTACCAAGCCAGTGGTGCTGCACAACCCGTACAGTGCCCAGGCCAATGCCGCCGCCGATGTTGGCGGCACAGCCACCGGCACCACTCCGCGCCCGTAAGAAGCGGGTAAGGAACGAAGCAAGGCGAATAAAGCAGGGGTGGGGGCGGTTCGCAAACCGCTCCCGCCCCTGCTTTATTCATTGGGCTGTTCGGGCGTGGGTGCGGCGGGTTGCGGCGCATGCACTTCCGGGGCGGGCTGTGGCGCAAGCAGCTCCGGCGCGTGGTGCTCTGGAGCCGGCGTTGGCTGTGGGGGCGTGGCAGGCGGCGCGAGTGCGGCCAGGGCGGCTTCTTCGGAGATAACTTCGGCCACAACTGGGCATGCGCCCGGCGGTCGTTCGCCAACCCGGCTAATCGCACACAGGCGCGCAGCGGTGTCCCAATCAAGCTCGATCAGCTGGCGGCGTTTGTGCATGGCCTGGTGCTCGGGTGCAGAGACATCAGTGGTGCGGCAGATCGCCACTTCACCATTGAGCTTGCTCTCAACCCGCATCCAGATATTGAGCGAGTGCCAGGGGCTGCTTATCATGCAATCGACGAGTTGCATATCGCGTCGCTCGGCGACCGATTCCATCAGGCCAGGGCGATAATGCGCTGCATAGAGCGTACTGGGGAATTGGGGCTGGGCGCTCGACATAGGGAGAATCAGCGATAGAGCTAGCACAATGCGCATCACAACAACGGTCACAAGTCCCACGTTTCGCTATCTTTCCCGTTCGATCCATGCGGTGGTATGCTCGCTCAACGATAGTCCTGCTGTGCTCACGCGCTATCACTCGTACCACGGCGAGCAACGATAGGGCAATTTGACGCTGTTCTGTGTTCGCAGTCTGGTCTCAGAGCGCAGGGTGGGCGTCCAGCGACACGCCGGATGCCTGACCTGCCGCGATGGGTCATGGCTACTCGTGCTGCTGTCAGCAAACACGAAGCGAGCAGTATATCACGTTTTTATCAGAATAGAACCTAACGATTCGGATTCGAACTATTGCGCCATCACCACGGTCGCCGGATGAATCCGGCGTCTGCTACGCGAAACGCGCTGAAGCGCGTTAGGACAGCTTGTTCAACGCGCTTCCGCGTGTTTCGCGCCGTAACAGCGGGCTTCTAGCCCGCATGTGTGGTGCGGACGCAATAATCTGAATCCCACCCGACCTAACGTTCGCGAAACTGTGTCGTAGCCCACGCTGCGAACAGCTCACGTAGCCGCATGCGTTGATACTTGCCAGTTGCCGTCACCGGTATTTCCTGGCCAAAGACCACCACTTTGGGCGATTTCGCCCATGGCATGCGTGCGCGGCAGTGGCGCAGCACCTGCTCCTCGGTCAGCGCCGCACCGGGTTCGCGCACCACATATGCGCCAACCTCTTCGCCATACCAGCTGTTCTCAAAGGCGATCGCTAGGCCAATTCGCACGCCGGGAAGCTCAAGCAACAGTTCCTCGATCTCGAACGGGCTATACTTAACCCCACCACGGTTGATCAATTCTTTGATGCGCCCGCTGATGAAGAAGAACTGTCGGCCCGTGTCGTCGCGCAGTTGAAAGCCCTCGTCGCCGCTGCGGAACCAGCCCCACTTGAATGTTTCGGCATTGGCATCGGGGCGCTCGAAGTAGCCCAGCATGATATTGTGCCCACGCACCACGATCTCGCCCTTTTCGCCATCGGGCAGTTCGCGGCCCTCGGCATCGTGAATGTTCATCTGGTTGGCCGCGATTGGGCAGCCGATCGAGGGGTAGCCGTGGGCGCTCATCCAGTGGGCGTGCGCTGCGTCGTCCAGGTCGGTCGGCAGAAAGCACGAATAGCAGGTGGTTTCGGAAAGGCCGTAGCCGTGCAGCACCCGCCGATTGAACTGGCGCTCAAAACGTTGGGCCAGCGCCATCGGCAGGGTGCCCGCTCCGCAGATGACATAACGAAATGCACTGAGATCGAGCGCGCTGACATCTTCGCGGGCCTCGCACAGAAACTGGAGAATGGTTGGCACCAGGCTGACCATCTGCACGCGCTCCTCGGCCAGCCGCCGCCAGAATGTCGAAACCTTGAAGCCACGGTTCAGCACGGTTGCGCAGCCAACATACAGCGGCGTGACCAGTGTAACCACAATTCCATTGACGTGATGAATCGGCAGAATGCACATGAGGCGCGTAGTGGCGTCGAGGCCATGCCAGGCTGCAATCGCGTCGGCGTCGATCAGCAGGTTGTACTGGGTGAGCTGCACGCCCTTGGGTGCGCCGGTGGTGCCACTGGTATACACCAGCAACGCCGGGTCGTCGAGCGTCGATGGTGTGTCTGTTGTGTAGATCGTCGGCTGGGCGTCTAGGGCGGCGTGAAGTGTAGCGTCGAGGGTGATAACCTGTTCCACACTGGCGATGGCGGCGCAGATGCTGTGGGCACGCTCGGCATACGGCGGGCTAGCCAGCACCACACGGGCTGCGGCATTACTGATCGTAAAGCCAATGCGGGTGTCGTCCTCGCCAGCATTTTGCGGGGCCACAGTTGCACCGATCGTCCAGCAGGCCAGGTAGAGCAGCACAGTGTCGGGATGGTTGAAGGCTAATGTCGCCACGCACTCACCTCGGCGCAGGCCAAGCTGAGCAAGGTAGTTGGCGAACTGGTTCACGCGGGCGTTCAGCGTGCCGTATGTCCAACTGGCACGCTCGCTGGTGTCATCGTTATAGTAGCGCAGAAAGCTGGCCTCGGGCGTGGCCAGGGCGCGGGTGGCTAGCAGGTCGGCGATGCTGGCGAATGGAACGCCGTGGACGTGGGGTGGAATTCCGCGCAGTGTGCGGGCGCGCAGCATGTTCGCCACGGTGGCGGGATCGTTTGCGGTCATCGGCTCTCTCCATTGAGCATAAGTTTAGGTGTTGTTAGTCTTCCCAGAAAGGCCGCGCCCAACCGCGCCGCACCAACTCCTGGCGTAGTTCCAGCATGGCCGTATACGTCGGCAGCGTGTACAGCGTCTGGTCCGCTGGCAGCTGCGCCAGCGCCTGGTCGAGTGCCGCCGCGAGCGTCGGCTCCACGCCGATGCGTGTTGGATCGACCCCGGCGTACTTCAGTCGCAGCGCCATATCCTCGGCGCGGGTGCCACTGACCAGCACCTGCCGCGCACTTCCCGCCAACTGCTCGAAATCGGCGTCCCACAACCACGAGACATCGGTACCATCGGCGTGGCGGTCGTTGATTGCGATCAGTAGGTCGAGACCGGGGGCTGGGGGCTGAAAGAGGGCTGAGGGCTGAGGGCTGAGGGCTGAGGGCTGAGGACGAATCGTTGATTGATCGTCGGTCGTCGGTTGTGCAACCGCTGATGCTTGGGTGAGCATGCGCACGGTTTCGCTGGCACCGACCGGGTTTTTGATCAGAGCGATGAACAGCGGCTGCCCGCCCGCATCAATGCGCTCGATCCGGCCAAACGCCGCACTGAAGCGCTCCAGTGTGTTGCGTGCTGCTGCCGGTTTAGCGCCCAGCTTGATCGTAGCGGCTATGGCGGCCAATGCGTTGAGCGCGTTGTACAAACCTGGCAGCGGCAGCGTGAAATCCAGCGCGCCGCCGGGATAGGTGATCAGGAGCCGACTAGCCTGGGTGCCATCGAGTTCTAGCCGCTCCAGGCGGAATTGCGGCGCAGGCCGACTGTGGCCGCAGCCTGGGCAGGTGTAGTGGCCGATATGCGCGTAGAACGTGGTGCTGTAGTGGTAGGGCGCACCGCAGCGCTGGCAGAACTGCGAATCGGCCATGTTGGTTGCGCCGCCGCCGTGGCGGGTGTCTTCCAGGCCGTAATACTGCACCTGGGCGCGTAGGCCCATCCCAAGATCGGCGGTGGCTGGGTCATCGGCATTCAGCAGCACGGTCGAGGTAGCGGGCAGTTGTTCGAGCGCCACCCGCCACTTTCTGGCGATCGTGTCCACCTCGCCGTAACGATCGAGCTGATCGCGAAACAGATTATGCAGCAGCACCAGGCGCGGCAGCGTCTCGCCGAGCACATCGGGCAGCGCCGCCTCGTCGGTCTCGAACAGGCCGATCTGTGCGCCGAGTTTGCCGCGAAGCGACGCGCCATCGAGCACCGTGCTGGTCAGCCCCGAGAGTAGATTCGCACCGGCGCGGTTGTGCAGCACGCGCCGCCCGTCGACCTCCAGAATGCTGGCGAGCATGCGCGTGGTGGTAGTTTTGCCATTTGTTCCTGCCACGATCACTGTGCCGTCGGGTAGGCGCGTGGCCAGCCGCCGGAGCACGCTTGGATCAAGGCGCCGGGCGACCACGCCAGGCAGGGTGGTGCCACCGCCACGCCCCAGCACGCGGCTGGCCAGGCCGGCTGCTTTGCCAGCAGCGATCGCAGCAGAAAGCCGAATATCTTCAAACATCACATTCTTCTGTCTATGGTGTCAACCGGCACGATTGTAGCTGCCAGGTTCAGCTGTGTCAATCTTCGTACAGATGAGTTGATACTTTGGCATAGCTACAAGTGCAGCCTAATCCTGTAAGCTTGAGCAAAGGTTATCACTACCCGCATTCGTAGCATGTGAAATTGAAGAGGTATTGCTGTGGAGGTTCACGACCAGCCGCGTCTTTCCCGCCGTGCGTTTTTGCGTGCCGCCGCTGGTGCTGTCGGTGCGCTGGCTGCCCCGCCGCT
>JACMIM010000727.1 GCA_014381165.1 Roseiflexaceae bacterium | reverse complement strand
CGCACTCTCACCCCGCCCTCGCCCACCGGGAAAGGGCGGGGGTGAGGAACTTTCACTTGCTCCTAAGAAAGGACGAGGCAATCAGTATGAAACTGACGGGTGAATTGCTCACGCTGCTGCGCCAGCCCAGCATCTGCTACATCGCCACCACCATGGCCGATGGCTCGCCCCAGATGACTCAAACCTGGGTTGACACCGACGGTGAACATGTGATTATTAACAGTGTGCAAGGCTACGTGAAGGTCAGGAACATCGAGCGCGATCCGCGCGTGGCGATTGCCATCTCCGATCCGGCCAACCCTTCGCGCTACTTCCAAGTGCGCGGTCGGGTGATCGAGACCACGACGGATGGCGCGGGCGAACACATCGAGCTGCTGGCCCAGCGCTACCTCGGCACGCCCTACCCCTGGTACGGCGGGCGCGATCAGGTGCGCGTGATGCTCGTGATCGAGCCAGAGAAGATCAGTAGCATGGGCTAGCCGCCGAAGGGCCGGCAAGAGGCCGCCACCTGCCGGCTTGCCGGTCACAGCTGTGACCAGCAAGCCGGCCTCTTTTTTTGTGCGAATCCCCCCTGATCGCCGACCGCTGATAGTTCGACCCTCACATAGATCTTCGCTGCACGCCAGAGCGACAGCCCCTGGATCACAATCCGATGATTGCGTATCATCGCCTTTTGACCACTCTCGCGCTACGATATCAGTACACAGCGCCGATAGTTGTTTGCCCGCCACAGCGCACCTGATGCGCGTGGCCACCCTTCCACGGCAATGTGCCCCTAATAGATGTAGGATTTGCGCAGTTGGCAGCTTGAGCCTGCGGCAGCATGGGAAAATATCTTTCTTGTTTCGTTTTTTGGTGCAAGGCACCAAAAACGAAACAAGTATTGGCTATCTTCTTGTCCACCGCAGGCGAAATGAAAGCTTTTGGGCAACTGCGTAGCTCCTAAGATGTATCGAGGAGAGCACGGAGATGGCACACATTCTTGTTGTTGGCGCGGGTGTCGTGGGGCAGGCGACTGGCAAGGGCTTTGCGAAAAAAGGCCACGCGATCACCTATATCGATATCAGCTTGCAAACAATTGCCAAGCTGCGTCTGGCCGGTCTGAACGCGATGCTGGCGAACGAGGTCTGCTGGCGAACCGTCGACGTGGTCATGCTGGCGGTTTCGACCCCCAGCGATCATGACCGCATTGTTCTGGATTATATCGAAGCGGCTGCTCACGATGTCGGGCTTGGGCTGGCCGAGACCGACCGCTTCATCCCGGTTGTGGTGCGCAGCACCGTGCCGCCGACCACCACCGAGTTGCGGATTACGCCGATTCTTGAGCAGGCCTCGGGCAAGCGCGCTGGCCGCGACTTCGGCGTGGCGATGAATCCAGAGTTCCTGCGCCAGGTGACGAGCGAGCAAGATTTCGCTCGGCCCTGGGTGACCGTACTCGGCAGCTCCGACCGCCGCACTGCCGAACTGCTCGACGAGCTGTATGCCCCGTTTGGTGCGCTGATCGTGCGCTGCACGCCGACCGAGGCCGAGATGGTCAAGTATGTCAACAACGTGTATAACGCCGTCAAGATCAGCTACTTCAACGAGGTTCACGCTATCTGCGAGGGCCTGGGTATCGATGCCAACCTGGTTGGTGCGACCGTCGCCCGCAGCGCGGAAAGCATGTGGAACCCGCTCTACGGGATTCGCGGCGGCGTGCCCTACGGCGGCGCGTGCCTGCCCAAGGATACCACCGCGTTTCTGCAGTTCGCCCGCGATCAGGGCTACCAGCACCTGATGCTGGAAGCCACCATGGCCGTTAACCAACGCCTGGAGCAGTGGGTCTCGCCGGTGGCCTCGCCCGATAAGATCGACGACGCCCGCGAGGCCGCGCGCATGGCCAACCAGGTCGGCGGCCAGCAGGTGGAGCTGATGATCGAACTGGGTGCCTCGCAGCCGCTGCGCGTCGCCGGCGACGATTAAGAACAAGACAGGCGGGCCTGCGGATCCGCCCCTATCATGCTATTTCAGTTGTTGGCGCATTGCGCCAACAACTGAAATAACATTTCTTTCTTGCCCGCCGCAGGCGAAATGAAAGTGACTACCATGGACTTGCTCAGTTTTATTGTCAATAACCTGCTCGCCGTGCTGCTGCTGATCCCGATTGGCCTGATCGGCGCATTTCGTTGGCTGATGTGGCTGGCCAAGCGCATCCCGGCCATGTTCTATCGCCCGGTTTGGAATCAGTTCAACTGCACCGCAACGATTGTGACGCCGGTGTATAACGAAGACCCGGTGCTGTTCCGCAAGGCGATCGAATCCTGGCTTGCCAACAAGCCCGAACGGATTATCGCCGTGATCGATGTGACCGACACGACCTGCATGGCGATCGCCCGCGAATACCCGCTGGTCGAGGTCGAGCCGATCGACACCCCTGGCAAGCGCGCGGCGTTGGCTGCCGGCGTCGATATGACCACCACCGCGATTGTGGTGCTGGTCGATAGCGACGTGATCTGGGAGCCAGATGTCCTGGCCAAGCTCAAAATGCCCTTTGTCGATCCCAAGATCGGCGGCGTTGGCACCCGCCAAAATATGTACCCCAGCGATGGCAAGCGCGCCACGCTGTGGGAGCGAATCGCCGACATCTACCTGGATATTCGTTATGCCGACGAAGTGCCCGCAACCGTGGTGCTTGGCCGCGCGGTCAGCTGCCTATCCGGGCGCACCGCCGCCTACCGCGCTGATCTGCTCAAACGCCTGCGCAGTGCCTTTCTCAGCGAAACGTTTATGGGCAAGCCCTGCATGAGCGGCGACGACAAGCGTTACACTTGCCTGGTGCTGCAAAGCGGCTATCACACCTGGGTACAGCTGGATGCGCAGGTCTATTCGACCTTTAAGCCAGATTTCGCGGGCTTTCAGAAGCAGCGCATTCGCTGGAGCCGTAACAGCTACCGCTCGGACTTGCGCGCGCTCTGGCAGGGCTGGGTCTGGCGCTACCCCTACCTGGCCGTGATGCTGATCGACAAGACGATCGCGCCCTTCACGCTGCTGATCGGCCCGATTACACTGGTGATCGCAATTGTGCTTGGCTCCTGGAAGCTGGTGCTGGCGCTGCTGATCTGGTGGCTGGTCAGCCGCGCAGTTAAGATTCTGCCGCACCTGATGCGCAAGCCCGCCGATTGGCTGATCCTACCAATCTTTATCGGCATGACCTACTATATGTCGCTGGTCAAAGCCTACGCATTATTCACAATCAACGAGCACAAATGGCTGACTCGGGCGGTCGCCGTGGTCGACGGCAAGGTCGAGCGGGTCAGCCAGGCCGCTCAGGCTGGCAGGGTCATCCCAGGCTCACCCTATGCGACCCAGATTATGCGCCCGGTTGCACCGCAGAATGTCTTTAGCCGCCTGCGCGCGCGGTTCGACGCCCGGCGACAAGGAGAGTAAGCCATGTGGCCCTACCACCGATTGCGTTACGCCGCGCTGGCGCTGGCACTCGCCACGCTGTGCAGCGGCACCTCCGGCCCGGCCCGCGCCAGCGAAACGCCACCAAGCGAGCAAGCTCCCGCCGACGGGCCGCGCGCCGCCTGGGATCGT
>JACMIM010000090.1 GCA_014381165.1 Roseiflexaceae bacterium | reverse complement strand
GCTTTCAGCTATTGACACGACTTACGCGGTCAGCGTTTTTTGCCTTCGGCAGAGCGGTACTTGCTTTTTATTAGTGTGCGGTTTTTACGCGCTCCGCGCGGAAAAACCGCACACCAACAAAATCAAGTACCGCGGCTCCCGAGCAACGTCGAGGGGCTGCCGAAGGCAAAAACGCCGACAGCGTAAGTCCCGTGATTGAGAACAACACTGCGCATAGTATAGAGGATGTTGGCGAATCGGCTGGTTGTGCCATTACAACCAGGAGTAGTCATTCCTTTCCAATCAGTCCCGACTTGTCTTGCTATGCTTAGCATGTTTCAGAAACGGCCAATCTGGCTTTACAATCTGCTGGAGGCCCTCACCCCCGTCACGCCCAAAGGGCACCCGGGCGACTCCCCCTCTCCCAAATTGGGAGCGGGGGCCGGGGGGTGAGGGTCAGGGGTCAAACTGTAAAGCTCGATTGAACCATGCCTTACGCAAAGAGGGGTTTGGGGAGACTTCGTCTCCCCAGAAATCCTCTTTTCTCCACACGGCGCGGGCCCAGCCCGCGCCGTGTGGAGAAAGTAGTGCGATTGGTGGGCTTGCAGCCCTCCAAACCTCCTGCCTTCCGCCACCTGCGTAAGGTGAGTTATGAATCTCGGTTATTGCCAAGCGTTTACGCCGCCCGTAGTGTCCTGATGACGACCGGCCAATGCGAATGCTTCCGGTTGCAACATCACCAACGGTGGTTTATCATAGCCAATCTGGTGATTGTAGCACGGATGCCCGCTGGACGGCTATCATTGTCAGGACTTTCACGTAAAGCGTCTTTTTCGCCTGCGGCAGGCGTCGATCATGTGCGTCAGCACCACGTCTAGCGTGTTTGGCTCCTAACGACCACGGGCGTGCTGCCTTAAGGGCATCGTCGCCCGCATCAGCACGCGCATCTTGTCATTTCGTCATCGCTTCAAACCAGATTGGCAGTCGCATGAACACTTCCCCGCTCGCCGAATCCGAGCGAACCGCGCTCTTTCGCGATCTTGCCCAGGTTTCGCAGGAAACATTGCTGCTGACAAATGTGCTCGATGCGATCGCTACCGCCACAAGTGTTGGCGATGTCGTCCAGATGATCGAGTATGGCATCAACAATGTGTTGCCCTCGACCAGTTGGGGCGATATCACGCTGGCGCTGCGCGATGAAAGCGGCCAGTATCTCCAGATATACCGCCGCGCGGGCGCAGCGGGCGGGCGCTACTGGACAAACATGCGCAGTGGCGCAGTCGCCGCCAGCGATGATCTTGGCGTGCAGGTCGAATTTGTGCTGGGCACTGCCGAAAGCCAGTTGACGCTGCTGCGTGCGGCGATCGACCAGCGCGTCGATGCGATTGCGATCGCGCCGATCGACGCAGCCGCACTTGAGCCGCTGGTTGCCGAGGCCATGCAGGCGAATATCCCACTGATCGCTTTCGACTCGCCGCCCTTGCCGGGCAGCGCGGTTCTGGCCTACATCGGCACCGATAACCGGGCGGCGGGGCGATTGGCCGGGCAGGCGCTGGCCCAGCTGCTGCCAGCGGGCGGCACGGTGGCATGCTCGGTGGATTCACTGCTGGCCGAAAGTGCTATGGAACGGCTGATGGGTGCCGAGGAGGCGCTGGCCGCGACTACTATTCAGATGCTGCCGCCCTTCGAGGAGGGCTACGACGCCGAGCATGGGCGCGAGTTGGCTCGCACCACACTGCGCGATGTCGAGCAACTACATGGGGCTTTTGGCGCCGGTGGCGCAAATGGGCCGAACTGGGGTGCTGCTGCACTCGAAGCTGGCTTGGTTGGGCAGCTCAAGATTGTCGCGTTCGATCTGGGCGCAGACACCATCCATATGCTCAAAGCCGGAACGATCCACGCCGTCGTCGCCCAGCGCGAAGCTACAATGGCCTATCGTGCGGTCGAACTGCTCTGTCGGCTGCTGGTCGAAGATCGCGCCGACACGCTGGCCAGTGGCACGCAGATCGACACTGGAGCCGACGTGGTGACGCTTGAGCGCACGGCTTGGTCGGTGGCGCTTGCCGATTACCTGCGCCGTTACAGCCGCCCACAGCCGCAACCCGGCCTGCGCGAGAAGCTGCGCACCCGCGCTACGCCGATCAAGCTGCGCATGATCGGCATGGCCGAAGTTGGCACACACGGTGTCGCCGAGCGCACTGTTTCCTTCGATCGATCGAGCGAGCTGGGCCAGATTATTGTGCGCGGCCAGTCGCAGCTCCAAAGCAGCGCAGAAGGCACTAACATCGCCATTCCCCTGCTGATGCGCGGCGAAACACTTGGCGTGTTAAGCCTGCAAAGCAGCATGCCCAATGCCTGCTCGCCAGATGATCTGGCACTGCTGGAGCGGGTCGCAGCTGCACTGGCAATGGCAGTCGAGAACGTGCGCTTGTTCCGCCAACTCGACCGGCGAGCGCGTGAGTTGGAGGACGCGGCCCGCATTCAATCGGCGATGCTGCAAACCATTGCCGAGCTGTCCAGCCCGGTGGTGCCAGTTGCGCGCGGGGTGCTGGTGGTGCCAATGGTCGGCACGATCGACAGCTACCGCGCCGCCCAGTTCGTCGAAACACTGCTCGGCGCGATCAGCGCGCACAATGCCCATGTGGTGATCATCGATATCACCGGCGTGTCGGTTGTCGATACCAATGTGGCCCACCATATCGTGCAGGCGGCGCAATCGGCCCAGTTGCTCGGCGCAGAGGTGGTGCTGGTCGGCATCACACCGGCGGTGGCGCAGACCGTGGTGCAGCTCGGGGTGCAGCTTTCCGGCATGACCACGCGCGCCGATCTGGCTAGCGGTTTCACCTACGCGCTGGCGCGGACGGGCGGGCGGCTTGTGTATGACAAGGTGACAAGGTGACAAGGTGACAAGGTGACAAGGTGACGAGATGACAAGGTGACAAGGTGACGAGATGACTGATGCCAACCTGCGTTCCAGGTGAGCGCTTTGCAGGAAGTTGAAGATCGTTTCAGCCCGTAGAGGCGGGCTTCGTCCACCCAGCCAGCGGCTTCAGCCGCGCGGCGCTGGGGCACGAAATGAGACGGTATGCGAGAACGCGGATTGCTATGAATAGTGTTTCCGGTCATCTTGTCATCTTGACATCTTGTCGGTAAGAAGTAACATGACACAGACTTCTCAACCAGGGTACCTGCTCGAACACGTCCTCGGCTTTGTGGGCTTGCTGCGCGAGATGGGCGTGGCGGTCGGGCCGGGGCAGGCGCTCGACATGACACAGGCGCTGGAGTATGCGCCTATGACCAGCCGCGAGGATTTTCGCGCTGCCGCCCGCTGCACACTGATCAACCGGCGGGAGGATCTGCCGCTGTTCGACGCAGCCTTTACTTTTTTTTGGCGCACTGAGGGTGCCGACCCGATGATGCTGGCCATCCCGCAGACGCCGGTGCCCGGCAAGCCGCTGCGCCTGCCGCGCCGCCCGCGCCCGCAGGAAGGTGGCGACCAGCCTCAGCAGGAGGAGATCACGCTCCAGTTGGCTTTCAGCGCCAACGAGCTGCTGCGCAAAAAGGATTTTGGCAGCTTCAGCTGGGAGGAGGTGCAGGCCGCCAAGGCGATGATGCGCACCATGCAGTGGCGAATCGAGGAGCGCCGCACCCGCCGCCGTCGCCCGGCCAAGCGTGGCCGCCAGATCGATATGCGTCGGCTGCTGCGCCGCAATCTACGCTACGGTGGCGAGCCGCTCGATCTGACCTGGCGCGAACGGCGTAGGGTGCAGCGCCCGCTGGTGGTGGTGTGCGACATCAGCGGCTCGATGGAGCGCTACAGCCGCATTCTGCTTCAGTTCATCCACGCCGTCACTGGTGGCCTACGCAATGTGGAATCGTTTGTGTTTGGCACGCGCCTGACGCGGATCACGCGCATGCTGGCCCGCCGCGATATCGACGAGGCGCTGGGCGAGGTCGGCAAGCAGGTACTGGATTGGTCGGGCGGCACGCGCATCGGCGAGGCAGTCAAGGATTTCAATTACCGCTGGGGGCGGCGCGTGCTGGGGCGCGGTGCAGTGGTGCTGCTGATCAGCGACGGCTGGGATCGCGGCGAGCCGGAGCTGCTCAGCCGCGAAATGGATCGCCTCCAGCGCTCCTGCCACCGCTTGATCTGGTTGAACCCACTGCTGGGTAGCCCTGGCTACCAGCCATTGACCCGTGGTATGCAGGCTGCGCTGCCGTTTGTCGATGATTTCCTGCCTGTTCATAACATGAACAGCTTGGAACAGCTCGGCGAGCGGCTCTCCGCGATTGGCGAGCGCCGCCCGGCTCGCAGGCAGCGTTGGAGCGCTTGAGCGCCAAGTCATCAAGGCACCAAGGATAATTGAAACTCTTGGTGCCGCAGTGTCTTGCTGGTTACTTATTCTGCTCGCGCTCGGCTAGCAGTTGCTCGACGGCGGCGGAAAGTGCGTCGATCTGGGCGCTCAGACGCTCGATGTCATTGGTAGAGGGAACCAGCGGCAGGGCGCTTTTTTGGGGCGTGGGGGCGTAGCGCGGTATCAGCAGTCGCAGCATTCTCGCGTGCTCGTCATCGCCAAGCTGGCCAGCACTATGCAGATCATCCAGACGGCGCTCGATCACGACGTCCACTTCGTCGCCACCGCTAATTGCGGTCGCCACCGAACGGCGCAGCCCGCTGATTGTATCGTTGCCAGCCTGGATGATGCCGGTTAGCACTGCGACCGGCAGCGGGCTGTGGCTGCTGCGAGCCTGAAGTGCCACCTGGGCCAGAATCTGCGCTGTGATATCCTCGCCACTATCGTTATCAATCACCTGAACCTGCTCACCATGCTGCACCAGCGCCGAGATGCCATCCAGCGTGATGTACTGCTTGCGGTTAGTGTGGTAGAGCTTACGGTTGGCGTATTTTTTGATCGTGTGCATGGGCTAACCTGGAATAGTTCATTTGGGAAATCAGTATAGCATAGCCACTGTCGTTGGCGGGTGACTCAACCTATCCCTGCCCACCCGGCGGCTTCAGCCGCCGGCTACCATCCATAAGCCCGCCTACGCGGGCTGACATGCTGTTCAGCCCGCTTAGGCGGGCTTCGTAACCCCAGCCAGCGGCTT
>JACMIM010000726.1 GCA_014381165.1 Roseiflexaceae bacterium | reverse complement strand
TTTGCCTTCTTCGTGGTCTTCTTCGCTTCGTGGTCTTCAAGGACGCGAAGTATCGAACACAAGATATAAACGCGCATACTTTTGCCTTCTTCGTGGTCTTCTTCGCTTCGTGGTCTTCGTGGTAATGAGCAAATTGTTCGGCATTCGTCATTTAACGGAGTTTGTATGGAGCAAAAACTTGGCGAGCTGAAAAGCCGCCTGCTGGAAGTGAACGATTTGAACTCGGCTGCCGCACTGCTCAACTGGGATCAGTCGACGTATATGCCTGCAGGTGGGGCCGAAGCCCGTGGCCGCCAGATGTCGACCCTGGCGCGGCTGGCCCACGAGAAATTCGTCGATGAAGAAATCGGCACGCTACTCGACGATCTGGCACCCGCGGTGCGCCAGCTCGACGCCGACAGCGACGACCGGCGGCTGGTCGAGGTCGCTCGCCGCGAGTTCGAGCGCGCGGTCAAGATTCCATCGGCGCTGGTCGCCGAGATGTCCAGCCACTTCGCCGCGAGCTATGATCTTTGGACGCGCGCCCGCCCAGCCAATGATTTCCGGGTGGTGCAAAGCACACTGGAAAAGACGCTCGACCTGAGCCGCCGCTTGGCCGCCTGCTTTCCTGGCTACGATCACATCGCCGACCCGTTGATCGATATGTCGGACTATGGAATGAAGGCTGCCACGGTCAGCACGCTATTCGCCGAATTGCGCGCCGAGCTGGTGCCGCTGGTGCAGGCGATCACGGCGCAGACGCCCGCCGACGACGGCAGCCTCAAGCGCTTCTACCCGGCGCAGCAGCAGCTTGACTTCGGCCTGAAAATCATTCGCGAGTATGGCTATGATTTCGAGCGCGGGCGACAGGACATCACTCACCACCCGTTCATGACCAAGTTCTCGCTTGGTGATGTGCGAATTACCACACGGGTCAAGGAGGACGATCTCAATGAGGGGCTGTTCTCGACGCTGCACGAGGCCGGCCACGCCATGTATGAGCAGGGCATCGATATGCGGTATGAAGGCACGCCGCTGGCCAGCGGTACCTCGTCCGGCGTGCATGAAAGCCAGTCGCGGCTATGGGAAAACATCGTCGGGCGCAGCCGGAGCTTTTGGGAGCACTGGTACCCGCAGCTCCAGGCCGAGTTCCCGCAGCAGCTTGGCGATATTGCACTCGATACCTTCTACCGCGCGATCAACAAGGTCGAGCGCTCGTTGATTCGCACCGACGCCGACGAAGTGACGTACAACCTGCATGTGATGATGCGCTTTGACTTCGAGCTGGCGCTGCTGGAGGGCCGATTGGCGATCAAGGATTTGCCAGAAGCCTGGCGCGAGCGTTTCAAAACCGACATCGGCATCACGCCGTCGGATGACAAAGATGGTTGTTTGCAGGATGTTCACTGGTTCGCCGGGCCAATCGGCGGCGCGTTCCAGGGCTACACGCTCGGCAACATTCTGAGCGCACAGTTCTACGAAGCCGCGCGCACCGCCACGCCTGCGGTCGAGTTGGAGCTGCCGCGTGGGCAGTATGGCGCGCTGCACGGCTGGCTGCGCGAACACATCTATCGTCACGGGTCGAAGTATACCGCGCCCGAGATCGTCGCCCGCGCCACCGGCCAGGCCCTGACGATCGAGCCATACATGCGCTATCTGCGCACCAAGTTCGGCGGGCTGTATCAGCTGTAGCGCGCTCCTGGCGCTGAAGCGCTCCCGGCGCTTCAGCGCCGGGCTATTGGGCGCTGCGACGACGGGGTGAAAATCGAGAACTGTGGCCGCCCGCCCAGCGCAGTTGGGAACACTCCATGCACACACTACAAACTCCTCGGTTGCTGCTGACCATGCTCGATGCAAGCCATGCCGAGGCAGTTGCAGCCTATTTCAAACAGAATCGAGAGCACGCGCGCCGATGGAACCCCGCTAGCAACGGTGAGTTCTTCACGGCAGCGTTTCAGGCCGAACGCCTAACCAGCGACCAGGTTGAGCAGCAGGCCGGGCGGGCGGCGCGCTTTTGGATGGTCGAGGCTGGCGACGACGCACGGCAGCGCGTGATTGGCCACATCGCGCTGTCGAACATCGTTCGCGGCGCGCTGCAAGGCTGTCATCTTGGCTACATGATCGACGCGCAATTCCAGGGCAGCGGCCTGACAACCGAGGGCTGCCGCGCCGTGATCAATTACAGCTTCACAACACTTGAATTGCACCGGATTGAGGCGAATATCATGCCGCACAACGCTGCGTCGATCAGGGTGATCGAGAAACTTGGCTTTGAGCGCGAAGGCCTCTCGCGACAGTACCTGCGTATCAATGGGGTCTGGGAAGATCACTACCGGTACGGGCTGCTGAACAGCACGGCATCATAGCTGGCGTTGCGTATCACGCGGTTGTATGCTACTTTATGGGCCTGTGCTTTCTTGCACAAGCTCAACGACATGCCACGCAATAGCTGCGTATTTTTGATGAGGAGTTGATTCGATGCGCTTGAAGAATCTCATGCACGCAGGCGCGATCGCACTGATCGCCACCGCCTTGGTCGCCTGCGACGGCTCGGAAAACCCGCGCACCCTGCCAACCGGTGGACCCGACTATATCAGCCCGGCGGGAAACCCTGTTGGGCCACAAGGCGCAGGCGAAAGTCATGGCGAGGGCGAGAGCCACGACGAGGGTGGCGCTGAGGGTGAGGGTGAGGCAGAGACCGAGGGCGAGGGTGAGGGCGAGGAATCGCCGACCGCTGCCCCATAACGAAAGGTCGCTGCTTCTTTACCACGAAGACACCACGGCACCAAGATCTTTAATATCTTGGTGCCGTGGTGTCTTCGTGGTAGAAGCTTGTTTGTGCGCTGCTCTAGTAAGCGGCGATCGCTTCTTCGTGGGGCGCACTCCGCGCCGCGAAATGTAGCTGCCAGAGGTACGCAAGCGCGTCGAGCGCAGCAAGTTCTGCCGCCGCAGCGTGGTTATCTGGCTGGTAACGGATGCGATTGACGAACACAAGATTGGCCGTTGGGTGCGGGCGCTCGATCAACTCGAATGCATCGCCAGCTTGAAGTGTTCCCGGCTCCAGAACTCGCAGCAAAAACCCCAGCTTGCCGGTCTGCAAAGTCAGCTTGAGCAACGCGGGTTCGCCCAGCTTATCCGCCGGCTTATGGCATGGTGTGCGCGGCTGCGTGACTTGCAACAGCGCGCTGCCGCAACGCACAATATCGCCGACGCAGACCTGCTCATCGAGCAGTCCGCTCACGGTCAAATTCTCGCCAAAGAAGCCCAGCGGAATATCGCGCCGAAAGTATGCTCGCCAGTACTCGTATGTTGCAACTGGATGAACGCAGACAGCGCGATCAGGGTCGAACGTGCCGCCAGTATGCTGGTCGCCAGCAATTCCCAACGGCGTAACCTGCACCGGGCCAGCCAGCGCACGCTTGTAGATAGCCGTCTCCCACGCCTTGCCCTTGTACTCGTGCTGCTCAAGCTGCCCGGCCTGCACAAGCTCGATCCGCCAGTCCATCGTCTTCTCCAATTACAAATGGTGTGGTTGTTGGCAGCCTGATGGCCAACAACCATAACGTTTGTCCTGTTACGATTAGAAGTTACGCAGTTGCCCAACAGGTTTCATTTCGCCTGCGGCGAGCAAGGAAACAACGAATAATTGTTTCGTTGTTTGGTACAAAGCACCAACAACGAAACAAAAAGATAGATTTTCCATGCTGCCGCAGGCTGAAGTCGCCAACTGCGTAAGTCCTAACGATATTTCGTTTAGCCTTTGACCGAGCCAGCCAGCAGGCCACGCACAAAGTAGCGCTGGAGGCTGAAGAACACAATCAGCGGCAGCAGCATCGAAACGAACGCACCCGCCGTCAGCAGATGCCAGTCCTGCCCGCGTGTGCCGACAATTGCCGCCAGGCGCTGTGTGATCACCTGCGATTGAGGGCCAGCCTGGAGAAAGATCAGCGCCACCAGGTAATCGTTCCAGACCCATAGGAATTGGAAGATCGCAAACGATGCCAGCGCCGGCACCGAGAGGGGCAGCGTCATCCGTGTAAAGATCGTGAATGGCGATGCGCCGTCGATAAAGGCCGCCTCTAGCGTTTCACGCGGCAGTTGGCTGATATAATTGTATAGCAGGTAGGTCGCCAGTGGCAGGCCGAAGCCAGTGTGCGCCAACCAGACCGCCAGGTACGAGCCGATCAAATCAAGCCGCGTGTAGTCGCGCAGAATTGGGATCATCGCGACCTGAAGCGGCACCACCAGCAGCGCCACCACCATCGCAAACATCAGGCGGCGGCCAGGAAAGCGCATCCACGCGAAGGCATGGGCAGCAAACGCTGCGATCAAAATCGGGATCAGCGTCGCCGGGATCGAGACCGCGAGCGTGCTGATAAAGGCCTGACTGAGATTCTGGCCCTGATCGGTAACGAGTGTTCCATCTGGCTGTTTGTAGGTGTATTCGCGCCCAATCAGCACACTCTGATAGTTATCCAACGTAAAGTTAGCATTGCTGGTCCAGCTCTGCTGCTGCACATCGATAATACGCTGGCGGCGGTTGGCCCACTCAAGGCGGCGACCATCTGGCAACACAACGCCGGCCCGAAGCTGCTCATCGGTCACGGTCGCCCCGACCTGGTCGAGCGTGATCGGCCCATCGACCGGAAAGCCACGACCGAGATCGATCTGCTCAACGGGGAGGAAATCACGGTGCGGTACCACGGTCCACCAGCCGGTCGACGTGATGTCGGCGCGCGTGCGGAACGACGAGATCAGCAGGCCCAATGTCGGCAACGTCCAAAGCAAGCAGATGATGGCCAGCGCGCCATTAACCAAAATTGCCGACAGACGACGGCGGCTGCGCGCGCTCGCGCCGGTGGTGGCTGGGCGTGCCTGAGGAATAGTAGCCATCAGAAGCCCTCCTGCTTGCGAAGCTGCCTGAGGTTATAGAAAATCACCGGCATCACCGCGATAAACAGCACGATCGCGATCGCTGCGCCATAGCCGAAATTTCGGTTGATAAAGAATTGGCGGTAGAATTGGGTTGCCACCACCTCGGTGCTGTATTGACCACCGGTCATGACCATAATCACATCGAAAATCTTCAACATCGCGATTGCGATCGTGGTGGTCACAGTGATGATTGTGGCAGCAAGATACGGCAGGATGATACGAAAGAAGGCTTGGATCTCGGTCGCGCCGTCGACCCGCGCCGCCTCCAGAATATCTTCGGGAACACCTTTGAGCGCCGCCGAAAGAATCACCATGGCGAAGCCAGTTTGTAGCCACACGACCACGACAATCAGCAGCAGGTTATTCCAGGGCTGAATCGAAATCCATGACTGTGGCGCGCCGCCAAAGCCCACTACAAAGGCATTCAGCAGGCCTATCTGCGGCTGGTCGGCGGGTGCAAAGGCATAGATAAAGCGCCAAATCACGCCAGCACCAACGAACGAGATCGCCATGGGCATGAAGATCAGCGCCTTGGCCAACGTCTCGAACTTACTGCGGTCGGCCAGCACGGCGATCAGCAGGCCAAGCCCAACGCTTAACGCCGTACCAAGCACCAGCCAGATCACGTTATTGCGAAACGAGAGCTGCATCTGTCGATCAGTAAAGGTGGCAACGTAATTTTGCAGGCCGACAAATGTTTGCGAATCGCTACTAAAGAAGCTTTGATACAGGGTGCGCAGTGTCGGAATCGCAAGAAACCAGGCCAACATCAGCACAGCCGGCCCTACGAAAATGTATGGCTGGATGCGCCGCTGCCACTCCATCGGCAGCGCTTCCACCAAAAGGTTCGCGGCGGTAAACAGCGCAGCGATGCCGCCCACGCCCCAAATTGTTGCGACAATCGCGTTGACAACCTGTGGAGCATTGCTGTCGCGAAGAAAAATAAATCCATAGTACAAGATCACAAGCACGACGACTAAACCCACCAGCGCAGTCAGAAATCTGCTCATCGAAGCCGTACTTGCGGTTGCACTTGCCCGCTGCGGCTTAGAGGTCGTTTGTTGCATCAGTCTCTCCTTCGGCTGCGTGGGCCAGCGCGTGTGTCAGCAGGTTGCTCCTGGATGCGGCTGCAACGCCGCCACATCCAGGAGCAACCGAACGTTCAAGCCAGCACTACGGGGCGACGTTCGCCCAACCAGCCTGAATCTCTTCCATAGCCTGGTCAAGTTCGGTCGCACCGCTCACATAGTCGGTCATGCCCTTCCAGAAGGTACCAGCGCCGACTGCGCCCGGCATCAGGTCAGAGGCGTCGAAGCGCACCACAGTGGCGTCGAGCAAGGTCTGTGCGATCTTGCGATCTGTCGCGTTGCCGTACACTTCCAGCGAGGCATCGTTATGTGGTGAAAGCGCGCCGCCGGCCGACACCCAGTCGCGGATGCCGTCAAAGGTCGTCCAGTACTGGAGTACGGCGCGAACTTCAGGGCGGTCGTTGAACGCCGTCATAAGGTCGCCAGCGAACAGCACTGGCTTGCCATACTGCTCGTCGAGTGGCGGCAGGTAGAAGAAGTCGTAGTCGACGCCACCCTCAACGCCCGGCTTGATCGTTTCGAAGAAGCTAGTGATGAAGTTGCCCTGACGGTGCATGTAGCAGCTTGGTGGGTCTTGGAACATCGGGGCCGGCGCATCACCAAAGTTGGTGCTGATAATCTGCGCGCGCCCGCCATACACGTACTCGTCGTTGAACCAGATGTCCGACATCACCGTGGCAGCGTTCTTCACGATCGGGTCGGTGAAGGGCAGCTCGCCGCTGGACCAGGCATCGTAGTTCTCGGGCGAGGTGGTGCGCAGCATAATGTCTTCCATCCAGTCGGTCGCTGCCCAGCCAGTGGCCGCGCCCGACTCGATGCCGATGCACCAGGGTGTATCGCCGTCGGCAACGATTGTATCCATGAGCGCGATCATCTCGTCCCAGGTCTCAGGAACCTCATAGCCGGCCTCGTCGAAGGCCACTTTGGGATACCATACCGCGCTCTTGAAATTGATGCGGTGGAAGATGCCGCCAAGGATTTCGCCATCTGGCCCATCGACCGTTAGTGTGTCGATATAGCCCTGGTTGTAGTTCTCGGCCAGCCACTCCGGGTTGACCATCGTGCTGGCGTCGATCACCTTGCCGGTTTGCGCAATACTGGCCATCAGGCCTGGCTGCGGGAAGTCGACCAGGTCGGGCAGATTGCCGCCTTCCACACGCACATTGATCGCCGACTCAAAGGTGTTGGTGCCTTCGTACTGAATATCAATGCCGGTTGCGTCCTCGAATC
>JACMIM010000725.1 GCA_014381165.1 Roseiflexaceae bacterium | reverse complement strand
TTTCCACATAAGCCTACATCGGGCGCGCAGGTTCGAACCACGCTGAACTCGCCTGGCAAGACGTTTGGCTCGCCGTTGCTGCCAATACTCCAGGTGTCGGTGCCAGCCGGTGTGTTATACAGCTCAGTGGTAAACGCTGAGAAGTCGCCGTCGGGCAGCAGCTCCCAAAAGGCGTCCTGATCAGCCTGACCGTTGTTGTCCAACACAATCGTGCCGTCGAGCGCAACCTGAACTTTTTCGCCGGGCCGAATACTCAGGCTTTGGCCTGCGCTTTCGAGCGTGGCGCTGCCCGTGCGCACAGCCACCTCGAACAATATCGGCGGCTGATCGATCAGTCGGCCACGCGGCTCGCCCGAGGCCCAGCGCGGCACGTCGACACTGTAGGAGCCGCCCGCAGCCAAAAACAGCTTCGTCGCCACATCCTCGCCCATCTCAACCGTGTAGCTCACACGCTCATATGGCTGGTCGCCCGCTAGATCGTAGCGAGCATAACCGGCCAGCTGCTCGAAGACAACGTTCTGCAAGCCCTTTGTCCAGCGCGAGACCTGGTATTTCTTGAGGCCAAAGATGAATCCATCTGGTTGGGTGTGCAGATTGATCAGCGACTGATCGGGCAGTTTGATCGCCGCTACCGGCCCGTAGCCTGCGTCGCGCTTGCCAACCAAGCGCTGGCCCTCGGAAAACGGCTTACACAATACTTCAGCTTTGTAGAACTGGCAGGCGGGCAGGCGCAACTCTGGCGGGCTGATATCCTGCGCCGTAGCCAGATCAGGCTCCTTGATCAGCACGCTAGTCGCGTAGCGCAGCAGCAGCGTGTCGGTCACAGGCACCATCGCACTGGTGTAGAAGCGCCAGCCAAAAAAGCCGCCGACGGCTACCAGCACGCAAAACAGCCCAAAAAAAGCCAGCAGCGTCAGCCACGCGCTCCGCTGTACGTGGTTATAATTAAGGGTAGACTGCGTCATAATTTGTTGCGTGTTGCCTGTTGCCTAGTACGTTTAGACGTTACGCAGTTGGCGTCTTCCGCCTACGTCAGCATGGAATAGCTGTCTTTATTGTTTCGTGTTTTAGCGCTTTACGCCAAAACACGAAACAAAATAGCTATTTCCCTTGCCCGCCGCAGGCGAAACGAAAGCACTTGGGCAACTGCATAGGTTCTAAGATCAATACGTCGCCAAGTAACGGTCGATCTCCCATTGCGAGACATAGCGGCGGTACTCGTTCCACTCCTGGGTTTTAGCCTCGACAAAGCGCTCGAGAATGTGCGGGCCAAGCGCGCCGCAAACCACGTCATCGCGCTGAAGTTCGACCAGCGCCTCACCCAGCGAGCTAGGCAACGTTTCTAACTGGTAGGCACGCGGATCGACCATATACAAATCTTCTTCCACCGCGCGCGGCAGCGGCAGCTCATGACGCACGCCGTCGAGGCCAGCACGCAGCATCACCGCGAAGGCGAGGTACGGGTTGCACGACGGATCGGGGCAGCGCAGTTCCACCCGCGTCGATTGCGGGCGGCTGGGGCTGACCCGCGGCACACGCACCAGCGCTGAACGGTTGGTGCGCCCCCAGCTCAGGTAGACTGGGGCTTCGTAGCCAGGCACCAGCCGCTTGTAAGAATTGACCAGCGGCGCGAGAACTGCGCACATGCCTGGCGCATGCGCAAGCAGCCCGGCAACAAAATGGCGCGCGGTTGGCGAAAGGCCATACGGGTCGCTGGCGTCCAGAAACAC
>JACMIM010000724.1 GCA_014381165.1 Roseiflexaceae bacterium | reverse complement strand
CGCGACCCCGAGGCATTCCGCGCTCGCACGGGCGAGCGGCTGGACAGCCAGGGCGGGGAGCTGCAACTCGACCTGCTTCCATATGCCCTGGCGCGGATCGACCAAGATTAACCGGACGATCACTGCGGCAGATATTTGCCTGGCGGCAGAATGAATAGGTGCAATCATGCTGGCGAACGATCGGGTCGCGATTATCACGGGCGCTGGGCGCGGCGTGGGTGCCGCCGTGGGGCAAGAGTTGAGCCGCCAGGGCGCGCGGGTCGTGCTGTGCGACATCGAGCAAGCGCTTGCCGAGCAGGTGGCGGCGGGCATTCGCGCCGACGGCGGCGCGGCGCTGGCGCTCGGCAACGATATCGCAGCGCCCGCCGAGGCCGATCGATTGGTGCGGGCCACGTTGGAGCACTACGGCCGGCTCGACATCCTGGTCAACAACGCCGCCGTCTGCCCGCGGATCTCGATCGACGATATGACTGAGGCGGCCTACGATCAGATCATGAATGTCAACCTGAAGTCGGTGTTTTTTCTGTCGCGCGCGGCCGGCAACGCGATGAAGGCCAACCGCTGGGGCCGGATCGTGAACGTCAGCTCGATCGGCGGCCGGACGGGCGGGATCTTCAACGCGACCGTTTACAGCGCCTCAAAGGCCGGCGTCATGTCGATGACCAAGGCGTTCGCGCGCCATTTCGCACCGCACAATATCCTAGTCAACTGTGTCGCGCCCGGCAGTGTGAACACCCGGCTCATGGAGAATCTTTCCGAGGCAGCGCTCCAGGCCACGATCGATCAGGTCGCGCTGAAACGGCTTGCCGACCCGGCCGAAGTGGCGCGCGTGATCGCGTTTCTGGCTTCGGACGAAGCTTCATATGTAACTGGTATCACCATGGATGTCAACGGCGGGGCATTGATGGTTTGAGAAGCAGTATCAGCTGCGCACACGTTTCCCCAGGGAGGAAGCTATGCCAATCAAGTATATCAAGGCTTTTCCGCTCCGCTACCCGGAGCCAAACGATCATAACAACACGCGCTATATCATGCTCGTGCGGGTCGAAACCGACGATGGCATCATAGGCTGGGGCGAGGCGATCACCATGTGGCCCGAGGCATCGCGGGCGGCCAAGATCGTCGTCGAGGATGGCCTGGCACCAATGCTGATCGGCCGCGACCCGTGTGACACCTACGGGATCTGGCTGGCGATGAAGGAGCACACATGGTGGTACGGCGAGGGCGGCATCGCGTCGTTCGCGGTCAGCGCCCTGGATATCGCTATGTGGGATCTCAAAGGCAAGATCCTGGGCGTGCCGCTCTACCAACTGCTTGGCGGGAAGGTTCATGATCGACTGCGCGCCTGCGTCAGCACGCATCCATCCAAGCCGACCATTAACGAGATGGCGCAGGAGCTGGCGGAGCATATCGAGCGCGGCTATACAGCGCTGAAAGTTGGGTTCGGCAAAAAAGGCGAAGCGCGGCTGGGCTTCGAGCCGAAGCGCGACATTGCCTTTGTCCAGGCGGTGCGCGAGGCCATCGGCGACGAGGTTGACTTCATGGTCGACTACGGCCACCCGGTTCGTATGGAGGTGACGCAGGCCATCCGCATGGCGCGTGAGTTCGAGCGCTTCAACATCCGCTGGATCGAAGATCCGCTGCGCACACTGGATTGGGAGGGCTACGCTCAGCTGCGCGCCGCCATCCAGATACAGATCGCGACAGGTGAGGATCTCTGGACGATCGCGGATTATCGCCGGCTCGTCCGTGCCGGGTTCGCCGATGTCGTTCTGGTGGATCCAGGACGGGCCGAGGGGATCACGGCATATCTGAAAGTACAGGAGCTGACCGCCCATGCCTATCAATATATCGATGCGCATGCCTGGAGCAGCGCGATCATCACCGCGGCCAGCGTTCACCTGACTGCGTGTGCATCGAACTACATTATTATGGAGCTAAAGCCATTCCCCAACCCCATGCAGCATGAACTGGTGAGCGAGCCGTTCGAGCAGCAGGGCGGCTGGATAGCCGTGCCCACCAAGCCGGGATTGGGGATCGAGGTCGACGAGTCGGTGGTTCAGAAATATGCGCACGATTAAAAGTCATTACAGGCAAAGGAAACTGCTGTGTCTGCCGAAGAGAACAAAGCCCGTGTCCGCTATTTCCTTGAGGAGGCACATAACAAGGGCAATCTGGCCGTCGTAGAGCAGCTCTTCGACGCCAATCTCGTCGTGAACGGACACAGAGCCGGCTCCGATGCCGTAAGGCAGGTTGTCACCAGACTTCGCACTGCCTTCCCCAACCTGCATGTAACCGTGGAAGACCAGGTTGCCGAAGGGGACAAGGTTTCAACACGCCGGACATGGCGCGGCACGCACCTGGGAGAGCTTGAAACCGTGATCGGCCGCATTCCGCCCAGCGGCAAGCACGTGGTGTGGACTGGGATCAACCTGGTTCGCTTCGCGGACGGCAAGATCGTCGAAGATTGGATCAATCGGGACGACCTGGGGATGCTGCAACAGCTCGGCGTAATCCCGCCGCCCGAGCAGAAAGCACCAAAGTGACATCATGGATAGCCACGAGCAACTCCAGCCTGCCATCCGCGCTGGCCGGCTGTCCGACCAGGTTGCCACGCAGATCCAGGAGCTGGTGATCGAAAGCGCGCTCAAGCTTGGCGAGAAACTTCCATCGGAGCGGGAGCTCTCGAAGCTGCTCGGTGTCAGCCGAGCGGTGGTGCGCGAGGCGGTGTCCGCGCTGGTTGCCAAGGGGGCGCTGGAGGTGCGGCACGGCGGTGGTATGATCGTGCGCGCTCCAGATACCGCGCTCGTCTCAGAGCTCATGATCAACTTGCTG
>JACMIM010000723.1 GCA_014381165.1 Roseiflexaceae bacterium | reverse complement strand
GGGTATTCAGGTTGTCCACGACCAAGTGAATGCGGCGCGCCTTGGCATGTGCCCCGGTGAGCAACTCGCCGACGAATGCCACGAATGCGGTTTTGCCCCGGCGCTCGGTGACCGAGACGATCCGCTGTCCGGCCGTGGGCTCGACGGCGACGAACAGGTTTGTCGTGCCGTTGCGCGTGTACTCGTAGTCGTGCTTGGTCGGAGCTCCCTCTCACTTTGCGCCAGGGTTTGAGGTCGTTTTTTTGAGCATGCGCCGTACGGTTTCCCGACTCACGCTGCTCATGTCGGGCTCTTGGCGCGCGGCGCGTTCGAGTTCCACCATCGTCCAGCGCTGCCGACCCGTAGGTGGCGCCGAACAGGCCAACGCCGTCACGCGCGCCTCGTCGTCGGTGTCGTACTAGCGGGGCCAGCCAGTACGCGCAACGTCGAACACAGCCAACTCCACACCGCCCTGCAAAGATGCCGCGGGTGTGCGCCACACAACGGGGCGCCCCATTCCCAGCTGGCTCAGCGCGCGCAGATCGTGCTGCTGGCTCGGGTCCGTTCCGCTGCCGCAAGTGCATACATCGCCGATCACAACGCGCACCCCAAGCCCTTCATCTTGACCGCCAGCGCCAAGCACATTCTGGCCAAGGTCACGCGCGCAAAGGCAGCCCTGGCGGCTGCCACTCGATAAGTACAGAACAGATTGGCGCACCACACTCATATGGTCGCCGTTGTCAATCAAGTTAGCGCATTGGTTTTTCGATGTGGGCGGGAATCGATCGGGTGATGCGACACGAACGTTGCAGCGACGATGAATCAGACTCATATCCGCGGATTGGTTACCAGCACTTCATCGATCCGTCGCGGGCCTGCCTCGCTCTAGCATCGGGGATCTGCCTTGCGGCGCCCTGTAGTGTGGCCGAGGGTTGCCCTATCGGGGCCCGCGTCGCATCACCAGAGCGATCCTTCTCACGGCGCGTTCAGGCTGCTTGCGCCTTCTCGCGTTGGGCCTGAAGGGCGATCGCCCAAATGAAGCCAGCCAGCTCACGTGCGATAGCTACGCAGGCCTTGTTGATCTGCACTCCGCGATCGCGCAGCGCGGCAAACCGTTTCGTCAGCCTCAACTGCGCCTTCCATGCTGTCGTTCGGATCGATTCCGATAGCGCTTCTTGGCGCGCCAGCGCTTCTCGCCCGATTCGAGCCTTGAAGCGGTAGTTCCAGGCCGCTTCGGTCAGCAGCCGGCGTGCGTGTGCGTTTCCCGTCTTGGTAATGCTGCCACGGCTCGTCCGCTCGCCACTCGAGCGCTCCGAGGGAACCAGGCCGAGATACCCCATGAGCTTTCGCGGATGCGAGAAGCGCGTGAGGTCGCCAATCTCGGCTGTCAGGCTGATTGCCGTGATTGCGGCCACCCCACGAAGCGCCTGCAGCGCACAAACCACCGGCTCGAAGCGCCAGCCCGTGATCGAACCCTCCAGCGCTTTCGTCAGCCGCTCGACTCGCGCGTCGGCGGCCTCGACCGCGTGCCAATACTCGGTAAACGCCGTCTGGGCAGCGCCGGCGCCGAAGTTCAGCGTCGATAGCCAGCGGTAGTAGGCAATGCTCCACGAGGTCCTACCGGTGTAGCGGATGTCGTGACGCAGCAAGAAGCCCTTGAGTTGGTGCCGGGCCTGGACACGGCTGTTAACGGCGTCTTCACGCGCCCGCGCCAGGTCGCGGATGGCCTCGTCGCCAGGGTCGGGTATCCATACGCTGCTCAGCTGTCCAGCGCGGGAGCACTCGGCCAGCTGCATGCAGTCACGCCCATCGGTCTTGACCCGGTCGCCAGAACGTCGCGGGATCTGCGAAGGTGCAATGATCTCGCAGACGTAGCCCTTCTCCTTCAAGGCGCGTTGCAGCCCGAACCCGGTCGGGCCAGCCTCGTACACGATGTGCAGTTGCTCGGCGGTACCGATCTTGGTCAGCACTTTGAGCAGCTTTTTCAGGTCGTGCGTCAGCTTGCCGATCAACCGTGCCGGTGCTCGACCTACCTCAGCCGCAGCCACGCTGATGCTGTCCTTGTGTACGTCCAGGCCCACGT
>JACMIM010000722.1 GCA_014381165.1 Roseiflexaceae bacterium | reverse complement strand
GTGTAGCGTATCATGCTGCATCTTTGTTGGGAATGCACCGGTCAAAAGACTAGGAAGTGATGGGTGTGCTTCGATAGTGCAAACGTGTGGTCTAATCACTAGTGTTTTCGCAGTTGGCGATTCCTACCTGCGGCAGCAGGGAAGCTCTATCTTTTTTGTTTCGGCTTTTGGCGCAAAGCGCCAAAAACCGAAACAATGACGAGGTATTTCCTTGCCCGCCGCAGGCGAGATGATGGCGAGACCTTGGTTGTGCGGGCGCGTTGCGTATATAATGTCAAGCAGTGAGACCGAATCATACGAGGCACCCGCATGACGACCGATGCCCCACTGCGACACCCGACCGACCGGGAATCGCTCGAGCGCGACAGCACGATGACCTTTTTCACAGCCGGCGGGCCGGGCGGCCAGCACCGCAATAAAGTGGCCACTGGCGTGCGTCTAACGCACGAACCCAGTGGTGTGGTGGTGACGGCCACCGAGCGGCGCTCGCAGTCAGCCAACCGCGAGATGGCCTTTGATCGGTTGGCAGCTCGCCTGGAAGCGGCGCAACGTGTGGTCGCGCCGCGCTATGCAACCAGGCCAGGCCGTGCCGCAGTCGCTCGCAGGCGCAGCGAGAAGGAGCGCACCGCCGCGCGCAAACGTGAACGCCGCCAACGCCCCAGCCAGGAATAAGACGCCTTACCCAATAGCCCGGCGCTTCAGCGCCGGGTCAACGCGCCGGGTAAATGCGCCGAATAGTTAACATAACCATGATACCAACAATCAATCCCGAGCACATCTATGCCGAGCGGCTGGCCCGTTTCAGCGCCGAGCGCGAGCGCGAGCAGCGGCGCAGCGACCGCAATGGCAATCTTAGTCTCGTGCTGCTTGGCCTCACGGCAGTGTTGTTCGGGCTATGGCTGTGGCAGGTGCAGCCCTGGATGTTAGCTGGCGCAGGTCTTCTTGCGCTGGCCTTTCTGGCCTCGTTCATTCGCCACGGCGGCGTCAACCGCAGCCTGGCCCGCGCCCGTGAATTGGCGAGCATCAGCGCGGAAGGGCTGGCCCGCTTGCGGCGCGACTGGGCGCAGATTCCTTTACATGTCGGCCCGCCAAACGACCCCGCACATCCCTATGCCGATGACCTGGATATCAGCGGGCGCGCCTCGCTCGAACACCTGCTGCACACGCCCACCACCCCGGTCGGGCGCGAAACGTTGCGCCGTTGGCTGCTGGCTCCCGCCACGCCGCCCGCGATCCTGCGCCGCCAGCAGGCTGTGGCCGAACTGGCCCCCACGCTCGAGCTGCGCGACGAGTTGGCGTTAAACGGGCGACTCATGGCCGGGGCGCAGCGCGATTACGAGCAGTTCTTGGTTTGGGCCGAGGGCGAGCCGTGGCTGCTCGCGCGGCCCTGGCTGATCTGGTTGAGCCGAGGCCTCGCGCTGGCGGCGCTGGCGCTGTTGACTGCCCGGCTGTTGGGTCTGCCAGTCGGTACGCCGCTGGCCGCGGTGCTGGTCGCCAACGTGCTGGTGTATTTTTTGTTCGCACGCCAGGTCGAGCAGCGTATCGAGCAGGCCAGTGCCCGCCAGGAAGTTTACGCCGCCTACGCCGCATTGTTCGGGCGCATCACCACGGCCCAGTTCGCAGCACCCGAGCTGGTGCAGCTTCAGCAGGCGCTGGCGGCCCATGGGCTACGCGCCGATCAGCAGATGCGGCGGCTGGCCCGGCGCATGCCACTCGCCCAGGTGCGAACGTGGATGTTGTTCTTCCCGATTCAGATTGCCACGCTGTGGAGCTTCCATGTGCTATGGCTGCTGGAGCGCTGGCAGCGCGAGGCGGGCCGTTCGGCCCGCAGCTGGCTGGCTGCGCTTGGTGAGGTCGAGGCGCTGGCCGCCCTGGCGACCCTGCACTTCGACAATCCAGACTGGGCGTTCCCGGAGTTAGGCGAGCAGCCAGTGTTGCGCGGGCGCGCGCTTGGCCACCCGCTGCTGCCGCCAAGTATGGGTGTGGGCAATGATCTTGAAATTGGCCCGCCGGGTACCATGCTGCTTGTCACTGGCTCGAACATGTCGGGGAAGAGTACGCTGCTACGGGCGGTGGGGTTGAACGTGGTGCTGGCGCAGGCCGGCGGGCCAGCCTGCGCCCAAGCGCTAGTGCTGCCGCCGGTCGCTGTGGCCAGTAGCATGCGCGTGCGCGATTCGCTGGAAAGTGGGGTTTCGTACTTCATGGCCGAACTCCAGCGCCTGAAGTTCGTGGTCGATCTGGCAGCGCATGTACGCGAGGAAGGCCAGCGCACGCCGCTGTTCCTGCTGGACGAGATCCTACATGGCACCAACAGCGCCGAGCGGCTGGTGGCCGCCCGCGCCATCCTGCGCCACCTGCTCGACCTCGGCGCAACCGGCGCGGTCTCGACGCACGATCTCGCACTGGCCGACACGCCCGCACTGGCCGACGACAGCGTACTCGTGCATTTCCAGGAGCATTTCAGCCGCGACGAAGCGGGGCCAGCTATGACCTTCGACTACCATTTGCGCCCTGGCCTGGCGCAGACTACAAACGCGCTTCGGTTGATGGAACTACTAGGCCTGCCAGTGAAATAACACGCGCCCGCTCGCAGAGGCGAGTTTGAAACCTGCCTCTGCGAACGGGCGCGTAGACACCGACTCTGCATGCCGCTTACGGCTGCGTGGCAACGCGGCGCTGCTGCACAAAGCGATACACCACCCAGCCGACCGAGCCAAGCACCATGGCCGCGAGCACGAACTTGCTGATCGGGTCGAGATACTGGCCGACCACGGCATAGTTTTCGCCGAGCAGCACGCCGAAATAGGCCAGGACGATCACCCAGAGCGCCGAGCCGATCGTCGTCAGCGTTAGAAACGGCAGCATGGGCATCGCGGCCATGCCGGCGGGGATGGAGATCAGCGAGCGAATGCCAGGAATGAAGCGGCAGAAGAACACTACGGCCATGCCGCGCTTGTCGAACCAGCCGATCGCGCGGGTGATATCTTTGCTGGAAACGCCCAGCCACATGCCATACTTGTCGGCCCAACCCATGAGGCGCTGGCCACCGACCAGCTTGCCCAGGTAGTATAGTACGACCGCGCCCAGCACTGATCCTACAGTTGCCGCAAAGCAGACCCAGAAGAACGAGTACTCGCCGCGCACCGTTGCAAAGCCAGCCAGCGGCACAATCAGCTCCGATGGGATCGGCGGAAACACGCACTCAAGCAGCATCAGCAGGGCAATGCCTACGTACCCAAGTGTATCCATCACGACAAACACTGCATTCTCGATCCACTCAGACATTGTATCCTCTTGTTGTCAACGTTTTCGTGCTTCCTGGTCGGGTAGCAGTGCTAACCCGCTGTGCCGCATTATATGCGCTCGTTGGAATTGAAACAAACAATCTGACGAAATCGACATATGGCCGTGCCCCTGGCGTACCCCCGGCGCTGAACGCCGGTCTATTGGGATCGCGCGTTACAAGGCTCGCCGCAGCCCTAGCGCCCCCGCGAAGGCCAGCTCTCCCATATTACAGGCAGGCCGAACAGCGGGTCTTCTGGCGGCGTCAGGTCGAGCTGTTCACGCATGCGCGTGATCTCGGCCTCGAAGCGGGCTACCTCGATGCTGCGCGCCGGCTGTACATCCAGCTTGGCGCTCGTGCCGCTCAACGCAATCACGCGCTCGGCTAGCTCAAGAATGGGCGTGCCGCGCCCGCTGCCAATGTTGATCGGCTCCGCGACCGGCCGCGTGGCCGCGCGCATGAACGCCTCGACGACCTGATCGACCCACACAAAATCGATCAGCTGCTGGCCACCGAATACGGTCAAATCACGCTGCTCGGCGACCGCGTCGAACCAGAGCGGGATCACCCGCCCGTGATCGCGCGGGCCGTAGACATTAGCTAGCCGCAAAATCGCCGTGTCGAGTCCGTAGGTCTCGCGGAACACCCGGCAGTACAGCTCGCCGGCGGCTTTGCTGGCTCCGTAGGCGTTCTTCGCGTTGAGCGGGTGGGTCTCGGCCACCGGCAGCTCGCTCGCCTCCCCATACACCTCGCGCGAGGACGCGAACACCACCCGCCGCACGCTGGCAGCGCGGGCCGCCGCCAGCACATTGTATGTACCAACAACATTCGTTGTAAACGAGTAGTCGATATTGCTGACCGCGCCCATCACATTCGACTGCGCGGCCAGGTGATAGACGGTGTCTGCGCCGGTAAACGCATCGTTGAGCAGCACCGCGTCGCGGATGTCGCCCGCGACCAAGGTAACGCGCGGGTCGCCTTCATGCGCGGCCAGCAGCTCGCGCCGCCCGCGCGCGAAGTTATCGATAACCACGATCTCATTGGCAGCATCGTGTGCCAACCGGTCGACAAGATGGCTGCCGATAAAACCGGCACCGCCCGTCACAATAATTTTCACATCGTCTCCGCTTCTGTATGACGAAAGCGGTTCTATAGTACACCAATTTTCAAACTAAGGAAATAACAAATAATTGTTTCGGTTTTGGCGCAAAGCGCCAAAACCGAAACAAAAAGAAATATCTTCCATGCTGCCGCAGGCAGGAACCGCCAACTGCGTAAGTCCTGTTCCTTTCAACGCGCTTGAGCGCGTTTTGGGTGCTAACAGTGGGCTTCTAGCTGACGCACACCAGCGGCGGCACCTTGCCCATCCTACTGGATTTGGAAGGAGTATAAGATATACGTGATGTCTACGGCGCTGGCCGCAGACCCCGAACTCTGCTTCAGAAAGGTCTTATCATGCAATCAGAATCGGCTATTGGCTCGTATGGACGCCCTTACCCGCGCTCGGCGGCGCGGGCGCAGCGCCTGGTGACCGACCTACACCTGGCTGCGTATCGCTTGAGCGGCGGGCGGCTTGGCGGAACGCTGCTTGGCATGCCCATGCTGCTGCTTTCGACCTGGGGCCGCAAGACCGGCCTGCTGCGCACGGCCCCACTACTGTATTTGCCAGCCGAGGGTGCGCTGGTGTTGGTGGCCTCGAACGGCGGCGCACAACGCAGCCCGACCTGGTTCTACAATCTCGAAGCCAACCCGCACGCGCTGGTGCAGGTAGGCCCCGCGCGGGGCGAGGTGATATCGGCGCTTGCCAGCGAGACGCAGCGCGCCCGGCTGTGGCCGCAATTGCTCGACGTGTACGCAGGCTATGCTTCCTACCAGGCCCGCACCGACCGCCAAATTCCCGTGGTGCTGCTTTACCCGCAGGACAACCGTATGTTGCACTGATGGCTGGAGCGTCTATTTTCAATTTGTTGCGTACTAGAGAGGAGGTTCGCACTACGGCGCATGTGTATCACCGGCAGCACGATCTGCCGCAGCTATAGATTGGAATCAGGTATGAGCGATATCCTACCGCCGCTTTCGACCAATCCCACCGCCGAGCGCATTCTGCGCGAAGCCTGGGAGTTATTTCAAACCAAAGGCTACCGTGGGGTTTCGATGGATGAGCTGTGCCTGCGCAGCGGAGTTACCAAGCCGACCTTATACTATTACTTTCAGAACAAGGAGGTGCTGTATGTGCAAACAATGCTGCACCAGCTGCGCGGCTTTCGGGCGATTGTCGAGCGCGACGCGCCACTGGCGGTGCGCCTGCACGAGCTGGCAGCCGCGTTCATCGGTCACTTTCAGGTCAGTGTCCCAATGATGCTGCGCGACATGGAACATATCAACGAGAAGCGTTACCAGCAGATTGTCGACGAGGCCTTCACGCGCGAGTTTCTTGCGCCAGTGGTCGCTGCAATGGATGCGGCGATCGCACGCGGCGAGTTGCGTCCTGGCGATGGCACGTTCTACGCCTGGGCCTACCTGGGGCTGGTCAACACATTCGTCGGCAGGAATCGCGTTCCCGCTGGCTCCGTACAGAGTGTTGCGGCCAAGCTGACGGCGCTGTTTCTCGATGGCGCGCGCGCTACGCATAATGAGTTATAAGGCAGCAGGCAAACAGACCGCAATCGATGTTCCCGCGCCAGCAGTGCTGCGCATACGGATACCGCCGTGATGCTGGCGCACAATGCCAATCACTGCGGCAAGGCCAAGACCATGGCCTGAAGGTTTGGTTGTGAAGAAGGGATCAAAGATGTGGGCCATGACCTCTGGACTCATGCCGTGGCCCGTGTCACGAACCTCGATGATTGCGTAGCTGCCGGCTTTCACGGGTGTGCCAGTTTGCGGCAGTATGAAGCTGGCATCGTCGATCATTTCAAGACTGGTTCGTAGCGAGATACGCCCGCTTTCTGGCGAAATCGCGTCGGCCGCGTTGATCACAAGGTTCATGATGATCTGCCGAAGGTGTGTGACGTCGGCTGCGATAGTGATTTCGTCGTCGTTCAGTTGGTGCTCGATAACGATCTTGCTTGAAATGGCCGTTCGCAGCAGGTTGCTCATCTCTCGCAGCACGGTGTTGATCGACACAGGCTCGATCTTGACCATTTTGCTTCCCGCGTAGGCCAGCATCTGTTGCGCAAGTTCGGCGGCGCGCTTCGTAGCGTACTTGATATCACGCAGGTTCGCGGCAATTGGCGAGTGCGCAGGCACGTCCATCAATGCCAATTCCGTGTTGCCAAGGATTGTGACCAGTAGATTATTGAAATCGTGCGCGGCCCCGCCCGCGAGAATGCTCATACTCTCCAGCCGTTGCGAAGCCAGCAAGCTGCGCTCGAGCTGGAGTCGTTCAGCTTCGCCCTGGCGCTCTTTGGTCAGATCCGTGATAACACTTACGACGCCATACACGCGGCCCTGCGCATCGACAAGCGGCGCGGCGTCGATCCGTGCTGGGTACGACGACTGATCGCTACGCCGCAGTTGGAGTTCGACCGAGCGAGTCGCGCCGCCAATTACTTCTGCCAGCACAAGCAGCCCATGGTTACGGTTGTGTTCGTCCGCAATGTTCATGGCAGGCTGCCCATACAAGAGTTCGCGGGGCATGCCATAGATTTGATCGGTGATCTGATTGCAGTAGCGAATCAGCCCAGCCGTATCGATCACGCAGACAACCTGGCCAATCATGTCGAGTGCAAGCGCCTGTTGGCGTATATGTGCCGCAAGCTGATACTGGTGTGTGATCTCGCGCGAAGCCACAGACGCCGATAATGCTCTGCGCCTGCCAGTTTGGACTCAGCGCAACCTCGAACCAGGCTTCCTGGTCGCGCTGTGCGATTTTAGTCTCGACCACAAGCGACTCGCCCTGGAGCGCACGGCCATAGAGCGACCGCCAGTACGTAAGCTGATCCTTGGCCAACCAGTGGTTCAGGCGATCGCCCTGACTCGGGGGCCGGTCAAACAGTTGTAGTACATATGCGGCATAGCGGTCATTCCAGGCCTGGAGCTGGTAGGAGCGATCAGATAGCCAGACTGCGTGCTTTGGATGGTTGAGCGTGGCGGCACCAAGCTGTGCAGAATGGCGAAGCAATGCCAGCTCCTGCCGTAGCGCCGCAATCTCGGGTTCGCTGGCAGGCGTCAGGGAGCTGGTATGAGAAACACTGTTAAGTGGGAGTTCTGCTGTGATCATAATCGCATATTGCTGGGCATAGGCAATGGCTGAGACTTTCTAGTGTGGTCAGAGCTTGACGAAATACCTATCCAGGACTTTCGCTTGCTACCAAAATTTACTATCTTTTTAGCAGTTTTTGCGCTGCAGCACAAAAAACTGCTAAGAAAAAACAATTCCTTGCCCGCCGCAGGCGAAAAAGACCCTTTAAGTGAAAGCCCTGCTATTAGATATTGTATCTCATAGACCTAAACGATGTCTAGATGCCTAGCGACTGGAGGTTACTGGGTCGCGTTGGGCCAGCAGGGGCGCGGTCAACGCCCGCAGCGATTCCCGCTGCGGGCCGCCGTCGGCGAGATTTGCCGGGGCGAGCCAGCGTGTGAAGGCCTGGTGCAGGGCCGGCCACTCGCTATCAAGCACTGAAAACCAAGCCGTATCGCGGTTGCGGCCTTTGTAGACACCGGCCTGGCGGAACACACCTTCAAACGAAAAGCCAAGCCGTTGCGCAGCCGCACGCGAACGCATGTTGAGCGCATCGCACTTCCACTCATAGCGCCGGTAGCCAAGCTCGAATGCATGCTGCATCATGAGGAACATGGCCTCGGTTGCTGCCGGCTGGCGTTGGAGCAATGGCGAAAAGGCCAAGTGGCCCACCTCGATCGAGCCAGCTGCTGGGGCAATCCGCAGATACGCCGCAACGCCAACCGCCCGCGCGGGCTGATGATCGATAATCGTGTAGAACTGTGGGTCGTTGCCAGCGCTGAGGCCGCCCATCCAGGAATGGTACGCCGCCAGGCTGTCGAACGGCCCGCCGCTGAGGTAGGTCCACATGCGGCCCTCGTCGTCCTGGCTATTTGCAGCGAACAGCGCGGTGGCATGCAGCGCAAGGTCGAATGGCGCGACTGTGCAGTACTGGCCCTGTATCGGCATTCGTGGCGGATGTAGCGGGGGCTGCCAATCGGGCAGAGGTTGCCCAACCGGCTGGCCGAGTTGGTTATGTTGTGACATAATAGCTCCTTTATGCCTGCCGGGTGCGGCAAAGCCGAGCGGGTTTCGCTCGCGGAATATAAGCGTTGGTACACAGCCTGCTACATGGTACGATAGCCCACATACAGGAGTTGTCATGAGCGGGGTGAAGCATGCAGAGACGTTTACATACCAATTCCTGACTGGAATTACAACGCGCGACTGGAGCCGAATGCTGCGCGAGAATCGTAACGTTGATCCAATCTACTGGCACCGTGCCGCCTTTATTTCACTGATGAGCGTGATCAACTCCTGCTACAAGCTGCGTGAGGATCGCAACCATGGTGCAGCAATCGCCGCGACCGAGCTGACCGAGCCGCCAATTTTTATTCTTGGACACTGGCGCAGCGGCAC
>JACMIM010000721.1 GCA_014381165.1 Roseiflexaceae bacterium | reverse complement strand
CGTATGAATTGGCGCTGGGCCTGGCGGTGCTGGGTGCAGTGATGACGAGTGGCACGCTCAGCACCACCGCGATGATTGATGGGCAGTATGGCTTCTGGAACATCGTGCCGCAGTTGCTGGGCTTTGTGATCTTTATGATCAGCGCCACAGCCGAAGTGGTGCGCGCGCCCTTCGACTTGGTGGAGGCCGAGCAGGAACTGGTGGGTGGCTACAACACCGAGTATGGCTCGATGAAGTTTGCGCTGTTCTTTATGGCCGAGTATGTCAAGCTGATCGCGATGAATGCGATCGCGGTGACACTGTTTCTGGGCGGCTGGAACTTCCCTGGCTTGGAGGTCGGCGGGAGTCTCATGATGTTCCTGAACAACACGCTGGGTTCGACCGTCGGCACGGCGATCTTCGGTCTGCTGACGCTTGGCTCGTTCATGCTCAAGGTGTTTGCGCTCTCATTCGTCTCGGTCTGGATTCGAGCTACGGTGCCGCGCACCCGCTACGACCAGTTGATGAATCTGGGCTGGAAGTACCTGCTGCCGCTCGGCCTGCTGAACGTGGCAGTCACGGCTGTGATCAACGTGGCCTTTCCAGACAACCGCTTGCTGGTCGCCGCGATCGGCTTTGTCGTCGGCCTGTTGGTTGTGCTCGCCACTGCCTCGCGAACCCGGTCGAGCAGGCCACAGAGCAAGGTGACTTTGGTGCGGAATGTGGGTTAGCGCCTAGCCCCAATCGGAGAACTACATGATCGGCTCACTTTTCAAGGGCCTTGGCACAACACTAAAATATCTGTTCAAAAAGCCGGTAACGGTCGAGTATCCTGAAGTCAAGCGGCCGGTGCGCGAACGCTTTCGGGGGCGGCATCAGCTGAAGCGCTTTGAAAATGGCATGGAGCGCTGCATTGGCTGCGCCCTGTGCGCGGCGGCCTGCCCAGCCGATGCCATCCTGGTGGTCGCCGCCGAGAACGATCCGCACAAGCCCAACTCACCGGGTGAGCGCTACGCCGCGCGATATGAAATCAACATGCTGCGTTGCATCTACTGCGGCTATTGCGAGGACGCCTGCCCGACCAACGCGATTGTGCTGGAACACCAGTACGAACTGTCGTTCTACGAGCGCGCCGGCTCGATCTTCACCAAGACTGAGCTACTGGTTGCGCCCGACCAGGGCCATGGCGAGATCCCGCCGATATTGCAGCACATGAACCGCCGCCCAAGTCCGCCTGCGCAGATCGATCTGTAACGGTGGGTCTGTAGGGGCAAAGCCCCTCCAAGAGCTTTCCCTTTGCGCGACTTCACCGCGCAAAGGGAAAATGGGGAATTATGGAACTCGTCGTTTTTATTCTCACCGCTCTGATCGCGCTGTTCGGCGCAGGTGCAATGCTGATCTCTCGCAACGCTGTCCATAGCGCGCTGTTTCTGCTGCTGAACTTCGGCGCGATCGCGGTGCTGTACCTGCTGCTGCAAGCGCCATTCCTGTTCGTGACCCAGCTGATTATCTACGCGGGCGCGATCATCGTGCTGTTTCTGTTTGTGGTCATGCTGTTGGGGGCCGAGCGCGACGACCAGGAAACCGATCGGCTGGCTTGGCAGCGCCCAGTAGCGCTGGTGATGGCCGGGTTGCTGCTGGCCGAGGTGGTATATGTGTTCACCAGTGGTGTAAATATTGGCGCGATTAACGCGCCGGCAGTAGCCGATTTCGCCTCGCCCGAAGCGGTAGCCACGGCGCTGTTCACACGCTACCTGTTCCCATTCGAAGTCACGTCGATTATTCTACTTGCCGCAGTCATTGGCGTGGTGGTGTTGAGCCGCCGCGCCACCCACGATCACGCCGCTGTGGCCACCCAGGCGACCGACCTGACCCAGCTTTCCGAAAGGCGATGACGATGGTGGTTCCAACTGCATACTATGTGCTGCTGGCGGCGACACTCTTCACAATGGGCGCGCTGGGCGTGATGATTCGGCGCAATGCGCTGATTCTGTTCATGTCGGTCGAGCTGATGCTCAACTCGGCTAACCTCGCGTTAGTTGCCTTTGCACAGGCCCGCCAGGATGTCGGTGGCCAAGTGCTGGTGTTCTTTGTCATGGTTGTGGCCGCCGCCGAGGTCGCCGTCGGCCTGGCGCTGCTGGTGGCAATCTTTCAGTCGCGCCAGACGACTGATGTGGATGATATCAGTACGCTACGCGGCTGATTTCTGCGTATTGCGTGTTGCGTATTCCATGCAATATCTAACACGCAACATTTAGGACTACACTGATGGTACCGACATGGATCGTCCTGCTGATCCCCGCCTTCCCGCTATTTGGCTTTCTACTGAACACGTTTCTGATTCGCCGTGAGCGCGAGGCCGGCTGGTTGGCTAGCGCCATGGTGCTGCTGTCATTCGTCGCCACAATTATGTCGATGGTGGCACTGGCTGGCCAGCCTGAAGGCGCTCGCATCAACCTGACAGTGTTCGAGTGGTTTACAATCGGCAGCTTCCGCGTGCCATTCGGCGTGCTGTTCGACCAACTTACCGCCGTGATGGCACTGCTCGTCACCGGTGTAGGCGCGCTAATCCACGTCTACTCGATCGGCTACATGCACGGCGATAAGCGGGCGGTACGCTTTTTCGCCTACCTGAACCTGTTTGTGTTCATGATGCTGGTGCTGGTCATGGCGAACACCATGCTGCTGCTGTTTCTAGGCTGGGAGGGCGTTGGTCTGGCGTCGTTTCTGCTGATCGGCTTTTGGTTCGAGCGCAAATCGGTCGAGCCAGGCATCGTGCCAGCGGCGGCAGCAGTCAAAGCCTTCGTGACGAACCGCGTCGGCGATGCTGGGGTGATCCTGGCAATGTTGCTGATCTTCGCCACCTTCGGCACGCTCTCGTTCTATGGCGCAGAAGGGCAGGTTCCAGGATTTTTGGAGCAGGCACCTAACCTGGCCTTCGAAAGCATTAACCTCGGCGCACTCGGCACGATCACAGTGCTTGGCGCGATTGGCCTGCTGCTGTTTGTGGGCGTCACTGGTAAATCGGCGCAGGTGCCGCTGTTCACCTGGCTGCCCGACGCCATGGCTGGCCCCACACCAGTCTCGGCGCTGATCCACGCCGCAACCATGGTCACTTCGGGCGTGTACCTGATGGCCCGCAACCGCGTGCTGTTCGAGAACATCGGCAGCGGTGATAGCTGGATTCCTGGTTTGATTGTGGCGATCGGCTTGATCACCGCTATCATCGGCGCGACGGCGGCGGTGACGCAGTGGGATATCAAGCGCGTGCTGGCCTACTCGACCGTTTCGCAGCTGGGCTATATGGTCGTGGCGGTAGGTATGGGCGCGACTACCGCCGCCATGTTTCACCTGCTAACTCACGGCATCTTCAAGGCATTGCTGTTCTTGGCCGCTGGCTCGATCATCCACGCCACCAACGATACCCAGGACATGCGCCACATGGGCGGGCTGCGCAAGCGCATGCCGATCACCTTCTGGGCTTTTGCGCTGGGCGGCGCGGCACTGGCAGGGATCGTCCCGCTGGCCGGTTTTTGGTCAAAAGATGAGATTATTGCCGCCGCCTGGTTTGGTTATGCCGGTGCGCAGGGCAACCCACTGCTGGCAGTCATGCTGATCGCAACATCACTGCTGACTGCCTTCTATGTTGGCAGGCAGTTGGCACTGATCTTTTGGGGCGAACAGCGTGACCATACCTATCACGCGCACGAAAGCGGCCGCAGCATGACGACCCCGCTGATCATTCTGGCCGTGCTAACTGTGGCAGGCGGTACAATCAATCTGCCTGGATCACACTTTTTAGACAGTTACCTGGAGCCGGTCTTTGGCACGGCGGTGGAAGAATTTACCTTGGGCAAAGGTATCCTGGCGGCTGTAGTGACACTCCTGGCTGGTGGCGCACTTTACGCTGGCTGGTGGGTGTATGCGCGCGCCTGGGCCACACGCGTGCGGCTGGCCAAGCCCGACCCGCTGTATCACTACACTGGCGCGATCTGGGAAGGTGCCGAGACGGCCTGGGGCTTCGACTGGCTGTACGATGCCGCAATCGGTCGGCCCTACAAACATGTGGCCGCTTGGACCAGCAGCGTTTTCGACCAGCAAGGCATTCAAGGCATTCTGGTCGAAGGAACGGGCAACGTTATTGGCTGGCTTTCTGCGGGCTTTCGGCGCATCCAGACTGGCTACATTCGTAACTATGTGCTCGTCTTTTTCGGCGGCGTGATTGTGCTACTGGGCTATTTTGTGTTGAGCTAGAGACTAGGGTCTAGGGGCTGGGGGCTAGGGTGTAACGAATAGCGGTTTTCATAACCCTAGCCCCCAGCCCCTAGACCCGGTTCTTCAGGAGTTGGTTGTGACATCACTTGGCTTTCCGCTCATCTCGATCGCACTGCTGCTACCGCTGGTCGGTGCGCTGGTGCTGCTGTTCGTGCCCAAACAGCAGACCAGTAGAATTCGTATGCTGGCCTTTTCCTTTGGCATGGCCACGCTGATGGTCGCGCTGCTGATCGCCGCATACTTCAATACCGCAGCTGCTGGCTTTCAGCTGGTCGATACCTTCGATTGGATTCCTGGCCTGGGGCTTCGCTATACAGTCTCGGTCGATGGCGTCAGCCTGTGGTTCTTTGTGCTGGCCGCGCTGCTCACACCAATCGCCCAGCTCGCCTCCTGGAGTTTAGTCGAGCACGATGTGCGGGCCTTTCAAGCGCTGCTGCTGGTGCTCTCGACGGCGGTGCTCGGTACGTTTGTAGCCCAGGACATGGTGCTGTTCTACATCTTCTTCGAGCTGACTCTGGTGCCGACAGCGCTGCTGATTGGGCGCTGGGGCGGCGCGAACCGCACCAAGGCGGCCTCGCAATTCTTTCTGTACAACTTCGGCGCATCGTTGTTCATGCTCGTGGCAATTATTGCGCTGTACTTCGCTAATCGCGACGCGAGTGGTGTAGCTACCGCCGACATCGGCACGCTGCTGACGAACATCCAGGACGGCACGCTGGCGCTCGACCCGGCGCTGGAGCGGCTGATCTTCGGCGGCTTCTTTCTGGCGTTTGCAGTCAAGCTGCCGCTGTGGCCATTTCACACCTGGCTGCCGCTTTCGCACGCCGAATCGACCGACGATGGCTCGATAGACCTGATCGGCCTGCTCCAGAAGACTGCTGGCTATGGCATGATCCGCTTCTGCGTCCAGTTGCTGCCTGCCGCCGCTGCCTGGGCCGCACCGGCGATTGGTGTTCTAGCCGTGATCAGCATCCTGTATGGTGCGCTGGTCGCATACGGCCAAAACGACATCAAGCGCGTGCTGGCCTTCTCGACGCTCAGTCATATGGGCTTTGCAGTGTTGGGCATCTTCGCCCTCAACGAGCTGGGCATCTCCGGCGCAATCATGATGATGATCGCCTCGGGGATTGCCACCGGCGCACTGTTCCTGGCCAGCGGTATGATTGTGGCCCGCCGGGGCACTCGCGATATTCGTGAACTCGGCGGTATCTGGCAGCCCATGCCAATTCTGGGCGGGCTGGTGCTAACCGCGATCTTTGGCTCGATTGGCTTGCCGGGGTTGATCGGCTTTGCCGGCGAGTTCACAGTGATGCAGGGCGCGTGGAGTTCCGCAACACTCGGCCCCGGCTTTCTGCTGGTGGCTGTGTTCGGCGTGATCCTGGCGGCGGGCTATCTGCTCACAATGTACCAGCGGGCTTTTATGGGCGAGCTGAAGCCGCTCAACGCTGAACTGCCTGATCTGGCTGGGCGGGAGATCGCGCTGCTGGGTCTGCTGGTGCTGCTCATCGTCGGCCTAGGTATTGTTCCGAATGCGTTGTTCGGCCCGATGCAGGCCACGCTTCAACAGATTGCTGCCAGCGCGGCTCAGCTTGCGCTGCGCTGATCCGTGCGCGTTGGCCTTCCCGGTGCGGTGTACCCGGCGCTAAAGCGCCGGGCTAGTTGGTTCGGATAACGATGCTTTGATCCTTCACGTAACCAAACCCAATAGCCCGGCGCTTCAGCGCCGGGTCTGCGAAAACCAATGACAGAATTACCAATTCCAGTGTTTCTTCCCACCTATGCCGCCGTGCTGCCAATGGCCGT
>JACMIM010000720.1 GCA_014381165.1 Roseiflexaceae bacterium | reverse complement strand
GCGAGCAGGGCGAACAGCTGAACTTGTTCTAACAGGCGTTATAGGCATCCGCGCAGCTGGCTGGGGTTACGAAGCCCGCCTGCGCGGGCTGCAATGATGTTCAGCCCGCGCAGGCGGGCTTCGTCGTGCTAGCCCGCAGCTTCAGCCGACGGGCGGGCATGGTAGGATTGTTCTACACTACGTCCTTCTATTTCTTGTAGGCAACACACTATGCCACACATTCTTACCATCGACATCGGCTCGTCATCGGTGCGTGTGCTGGTGTTCGACCAAGCCGCGCGTCCCGTTGCGGGCGTAGCTGCCCACGCGCGGCTACAGATTGAGCTTGCGGCGGATGGCACCGCTCAGATCGACGTGGAAACGCTGCTCGCCGTTACGTTCCAGTGTATCGACACCACGCTCGCGCTCGCCACCACCCACGCCGTTTCGATTGCTGCCGTAGCCGTCGATACGTTCGTCTCGAACTTCGTTGCGCTGGATCAGGCTGGCCAGCCGCTGACGCCGCTGATTCTCTACTCCGACACGCGCAACGCGCAGGACGCCGCGACGCTTCAAGCCGAGCTAGACGAACATGCCGCCCACCAGCGCACTGGCTGCCTGCTGCGCACCTCCTATTGGCCGGCCCGTTTGGCCTGGCTGCGTCGCACCCATCCGGCGATCACAAAAGCGGCCCGCTTTGCCACGGTCGGCGAACTTGTCGAGCAGCGCCTGTTTGGTAGAAGCCGCATCTCGACCTCGGTGGCCTCCTGGACCGGCTTGCTCGACCGGCGCACGCTTGCATGGGACATACCGCTGCTCGATCATCTGGGCGTTGCTCACGTTCAGCTTGGTCAACTTGTGGACGCGAACGAGCCACTGCGTGGGCTGCGCGGCGAGTTTCAAACGCGCTGGCCAGCACTGGCGGCGGTGCCGTGGTTCCCGGCGATCGGCGATGGCGCAGCGGCCAATATTGGCAGCGGCTGTGTCGATTCCCGCACGCTGGCCCTGACCGTCGGCACCACCGGGGCGCTGCGCGTGGTGCGCGAACAGGTGGAACACGTACCGCACGGCCTATGGTGCTACCGCGTGGATACGCGGCGGGCGCTGCTTGGCGGTGCCACCAGCGAGGGCGGGAATGTGGTTGCCTGGCTGCGCAGAACCGCGCAGATCGAGCTGGACGAGGCCACCCAGCAGCAGCTCGCGGCACTTGCGCCCGATGGTCACGGCCTTACGGTGCTGCCATTTTTCGCCGGCGAGCGCAGCCCCGGCTGGGCCGGCGACGCCAAAGCGACCATTACCGGCCTCACGCTCAATACCACGCCGCTGGAACTGCTGCGAGCTAGCCTGGAGGCGGTCAGCTACCGCTTTGCGCTGATCGCCCAGGCGCTGATCGACCCCAGCGCGGCCCCGCCAATGATCATCGCCTCGGGCGGGGCGCTGTTGCGCTCGCCGCTGTGGATGCAAATCTGCGCCGATGTGCTGGGCCTGCCGGTCACTGCCGCCGCCGAGCCAGAAAGCACCAGCCGGGGCGCGGCGCTGCTTGCGCTCGAATCACTCGGCCTGATCGCCGACCTAGCCGCGCTACCCGCCGCACGGGGCGCAACCTACCAACCCGACCACCATAGCTACCAGATCTACCGCGCCGCGATCGAGCGCCAGCGCGAGTTGTACGACCTGCTGATTCGCAGCAAGCCAAAGAAATAAACCACCAAGCCCGCGCAGGCGGCTGAAGCCGCCGGTTAGCACGCCAAAGCCCGCCTACGCCGGCTGAACAGCGTTGTAGCCCGCGTAGGCGGGCTTCGTAACCCCAGCCAGCGGCTTCAGCCGCGCAGCCGCTGGATTTTGTCGGCAAGGTACTGCTGAATCTGCTCTAACTCGGCGATCTTCCTCGCAATTTGCTGCTGCTTCTCACGCAGATGCGCGACAATCAGGTCGTCGCTCAAGCGCTCACTGTCCCACAAATCGAACAGCTCGGCTATCTCAGCAAGGCTGAACCCGGCTGATTGGGCGCGCCTGATCATTTCCACCCGCTCGATCGCCGTATCGTTATAGCTGCGATACCCATTTTCACCGCGCCGAAAGTGGCTGGCGGTGATCAGGCCTTTTTTCTCATAAAAGCGCAGCGTGTCAATCGTGGCACCGGTACAGGCCGAGAGCTGCTGAATGCGCATGAAATCCCCCTTGACTCTGGAGTATACTCCAGGGTTTATACTCCAACCTGACGAACACGTCAACTATTCAAAAGGGGGAGAAATGACAACGACAATCAGAACAGCGCTGATTACTGGTGCTTCGTCCGGCATCGGCGCGGCGGCGGCTACTACCTTGGCACAACACGGCTGGACGGTCTATGCCACAGCGCGTAGGACAGAAGCGCTCGCAGCGCTTGCCGCAAGCGGCCTTCACACACTGCCACTTGACGTGACCGACGACCAATCGATGATCGCCGCCGTCGAGCAGATCGAGTCGACACATGGGGCGGTCGATCTGCTGGTCAATAATGCGGGTTTTGGGGTAAATGGCCCGGTCGAGGAACTCGCAATGGCCGACATTCGCCGCCAGTTCGAAACAAATGTGTTTGGCCTCGTGCGCATGAGCCAGCTGGTTCTGCCAGGCATGCGCCGCAAGCGATCAGGCCGAATTATCAATATCGGCTCTGTCGGCGGCACATTCACCACGCCGGGGGCTGGCGCATACCACGCGAGTAAATGGGCGGTCGAGTCCTTCAACGATGCCATGCGCTTCGAAGTTGAGTCGTTCGGTGTGGATGTGGTGCTCGTGCAGCCAACTGGCGTCTACACGCAGTTCGATAAGAAGATCACAGAAACAATGCCAGATACCGGGCCACAAAGTCCATACGCCGCATTCAAGGCCAATCACGCGCGCGTAACAACACAAATGTTCAGCGGGCGCAATGTCGCAGGGATCGTCCAAGCCGAAGATGTGGCAAAGGTGATTCTCCAGGCCGCCACTGTGCGCCGCCCACGCACCCGCTACAAAGTAGGCATGAGCGCACACATTTACACAAACCTGCGCCGCATCGTGTCTGATCGCTTCTGGGATCGACTCATGGCAATGCAGTTCCCAATGGCTGCTGACAGAAGCACGTAGGTATTCGGAGAAAGCATCAGTTCTGCTACGAGGGTGCTGAATCTGCACCTTACCTCGCCCATTCCAACGCCCGTGTCACGCGCTCGGCGAGGCTGCACTGGGTGCGCTGGCACGGCGGCTCGCCGTCGATCAACCCGTGGGCGGCAGGCAGATACGCCGACGCTCGGCGGACGTAGTCGGCGGCGGTGGCGTTCGTGGCAAGCTCGCGCGGGGCCACAATGCCCTGGTTATGCCAGGCGGCCAGCGTCCGCCATGTTATTGGCACCCGCTCGGCGCGCGCCCGATACAGGCCGCGCTCAAGGTTGGCCGCTAGGTATTCGACCGCAAGCGGCGGGTAGGCGATCTCGCGGGTCAGCGCGGCGTAAAGTTGGTTCTGATTCGCGTAACTGGCCGGGTCGATCTGGCTACCAGCCACGCGGATCGTTCTCGTTAGCGGCGCGGAACTCGCGGGCATCGGGATCGTTCCCGCCAAGATTTCAGCGGCGACCGATGGGCGCAGGTTAGCAGGCCAGACGGTGAGGTTCGCCCCAGCATGATTGACTTGAAGCTGAAGCTGCTGGTAGAGCGGCGTGAACTCACGCACTGGCGCAACCTCCTCCTCGAACCAGCCAAAATTCTCGTTGTACAGCAACGCAGCGATCACAACTGCAAACTCACGGTCGCTAAGGCCCGAGTGCGGCTGGTTGTGGCGTTGAGCAGCCGCGATAATTGCGGGCCGCAGCTCACGCATTTCGCGGCGGAACGCTGGCCGGATATACGCCTCGTTCGAAAGCGCTGGTCGCGTGCGCCCGCCATCGGCGAGTGGCAGCGCAGCAAGCGACCGGGCAGGCGGCTCGATCACTGACGTAATTGCTCGTATGTCAGCAGCAGCGCTGGCAGAAAATGGCAGATTCAGGACAAACGGTGTCCAAACGAGCAGGAGCGCCAGCGCGAGCCAAAGCACGCGACGTCGTCCCACAGATAGCCTCCTTGTGCATAGCGCTTTCCCACAGCACTATCACGCTCACTATAGCAACTAGCACGCCGCCAGCCATAACGACGTTCAAGTTCGCCTGTAAGTTCCATTGCGTGCTGTCATACAGAAAATCCTCCAGCTCATTGGCGCAACGTGCCAAAAACTGGAGGAATCAGGAGTTACGCAGTTGCCCAGGAGCTTTCATTTCGCCTGCGGCGGGCAAGAGACTAACGAATAATTGTTGCGGTTTTTGGCGCAAAGCGCTAAAAACCGAAACAAAAAGATATAGCTTCCATGCTGCCGTAGGCGGAAGACCCCAACTGCGTAAGTCCTAAAATGAGTGTCTTGATAGTTTGGTGGGTTTCCCTGCGAGCAGCGATCTAGCGAACCATGAACAGAATCAGGTAATACAGCACTGGGGCGCAGAACAGCAGGCTATCGGCTCGGTCGAGCACGCCGCCGTGGCCAGGAATCAGGCTACCGGCATCCTTGATACCGATCTGTCGCTTCATCATCGATTCCGCTAGGTCGCCAAGCGGCCCGACCACGCCGCCAACCGCGCCGAGCAACAGCGCCTGTGGGACGGAAATCGGCAGGCAGAATATGAACACCGCCCCCACCGCGCCGACAAGTGCGCCGACAAAGCCACCGGCGGCGCCTTCCCAAGTCTTCTTTGGCGAAAGATAGGGAGCGAGCTGCGTGCGACCAAACGCCTTGCCGGCAAAGTAGGCGAACGTATCCTGCAGCCAGGTGATCGCCATGACAGTGAACAGCCAGGCCGCGCCCGGCTTTAGCCACAGCCACACGAGTGTTCCCTCGCGCAGCGGCGGCGACTCGATCGCACGCAGGGCAATCAGAAAGCTAAACAGCCAGCCGACATAGAGCGCGCCGGCCAACATCAGCGCCCAGCTTGCCAAGGTACGCTCGCCACGGGCGCGCGGCAGCGCCGCCAGCAAACTGCCGATGATACAAACGGTCAGCACAAACGGCAGCAGTTCAGGCGATTGCCCAAGCGGTCGCACGGCAACCACGGCAACAAGCGATAGGCCGACGATCAGGCCAACCCAGCGTTGCGGAAGATAGCCGCCTTGGGTCAGCTTGCCATACAGCTCGAGCAGAGCAATCACCACGACGCCGGCCACCACAGCAGCCGAGGCCCAGTAGTTCCACCAGCCCACCGCAATAATGACTGGCAAAAGCACAAGAACGCTGAGGACACGCTGAAGCAGCGAGTTATTCTTCGGCCCGGAGGAGACCGCCGAAGCGGCGTTCGCGTTGTCCATAGTCACTAATCGCCTGTCGCAGCTGATCCGGTCCGAAATCGGGCCAGAACATGGGCGTTGTCCAATACTCGCTGTAAGCCGCCTGCCAGATCAAAAAATTCGAAAGCCGCCACTCGCCGCTGGTACGGATGATCAAATCTGGATCAGGCATGCCCCGCGTCGAAAGCTGCGCATCGATCTGTGCCTCGGTAATCGCCTCGGGCGCGACACCGCTAGTTACCAGCGCGCGCACCGCATCGATAATATCGGCGCGGCCACCATAGTTAAAAGCCACCGCCAACGTAATCCGGCTGTTCTGCTCGGTCAGCGTGCAGGCGCTCTCGATCTTGCGCCGTAGTGATGGCGAGACATTATCCATGCGGCCGAGATGCCGAATCTGTGCGCCCTCACGGTGCAAGTTCTGTAGCTCGCGGTCGAGGAACTCGCTGAGAATACGCATCAGCCCCTCCACCTCGGCAGAGGGGCGCGTCCAGTTCTCGGTCGAAAAGGCGTACAGCGTCAGGTAGCGCACGCCCAATTCAGCGCTCGCGGAAACAATCCGCCGAATATTCTCGGTGCCCGCGTGGTGGCCGGCCAGCCGAGGCAACCCGCGCTGCTTGGCCCAGCGCCCGTTTCCGTCCATAATGATCGCAATATGGCGCGGCACGGCAGGGTGGACGTTTGGCTCTGACGACATCGGGAACCTCAAGCAAGCAGCCACCAGCCAGCGTGTTCTAACTGATGGCTGATAGCTGATAGCCACTTATACTTCTAGTATTTCCTGCTCTTTAGTCACACCCACGCCGTCCAACTCTTTGATGTACGAGTCGGTCAGCTGCTGGAGCTTCTCCTGGCCGCGGCGCTGCTCGTCCTCGGAGATCTGCTTGTCGCTCATCAGCTTTTTCACCTCCTCAAGCCCATCGCGCCGAAGGTTGCGCATGGCGATTTTGCTTTCCTCGACCCGCCCCTTGACCTGCTTGACCAGATCCTTTCGGCGCTCCTGGGTTAGTGGTGGCAGTACCAAGCGGATGATTCGGCCGTCGTTCGAGGGGTTGAGGCCGAGTTCTGAGTTCTGAATGGCCTTCTCGATCGCCTTGAGCGTGCTTGTATCGTAGGGCTGAATCAAAATCTGCTTGGCTTCAGGCACACCTATCCCCGCAAGCTGGTTCAGCGGCATCATCGAGCCATAGACCTCCACCTGTAGGTCTTCGACCAGGGCGGGCGAGGCGCGGCCTGTGCGGATGCCACTCAGATGGTGGCGCAACGACTCAACCGTCTTCTTCATTTTGCCTTCGGTCTCGCGTTGAATGTCACTGATCGTCATAGCCTGTCTCCAAGTTCTCTATGAATTACCTGCACCCGGCGGCGCGTGTAGAAGCATCAGTATACTCTAAACGCATGGCCACAAGCAATTACTCGCCGCCGCTGACCAGCGTGCCCACCTGCTCGCCAAGCACGATCCGCTCGATGTTACCAGGCTGCATGGAGTCAAACACAATAATTGGTATCTTGTTATCCATGCAAAAGGTCAGCGCGGTGCTATCCATGACCGTCAGGCCGCGGCTGAGCGCATCCATGTAGGTGATACGGTCGAACTTGGTCGCGCTGGGGTCACGGCGCGGGTCGGCGCTGTACACACCGTCGACGCCATTCTTGGCCATCAGCACTACCTCGGCGTGAATCTCGGCGGCTCGTAGCGCCGCCGCCGAATCAGTCGTGAAGTAGGGATTGCCGGTGCCGGCGGCCAGGATGATCACGCGGCCCTTTTCCATGTGGCGGGCGGCACGGCGGCGAATATAGGGTTCAGCCACCTCATTCATCTCGATCGCCGTCATCGCACGGGTAAAAATACCGTGCCGCTCCAATGCGTCCTGGAGCGCCAGCGCGTTGATCACCGTGGCGAGCATGCCCATGTAGTGCGACTGCGCGGCATCCATGCCACGCGAGATCGCCTGGTTGCCGCGCCAGATGTTGCCGCCGCCAAGCACTACGGCTACTTCAACCCCATGACGATGCACCGACTCGATCTCCTGGGCATAATAGTCGAGCACGTCGGGGTCGAGCGTCGAACTCTTGTCGCCGCCAAGCGCCTCACCGCTCATCTTGAGCAGGACGCGGCGGTAGATTGGCTGTGTCGTCATAGCTTTGTGAGAGAACAAAGAACAGAGAACAAAGAACAGCAAGCACGCGCCCTGTTCTCTGTTCTTTGTTCTCTATTCTTTGTTCTTTCCTACCCGCCGATCTCGTAGCGGACGAAGCGACGAATCACAATGTTCTCGCGTACCTTGGCGACCGTGTCCTTGATCAGGTCTTCGACCGTCAACGAGGCGTTGCGCACGAACGGCTGCTTGAGAAGGACGTACTGCTCGGCGTACTTCGTAGCCGTCTCGCCGCTTTCCGCGATTACGTCCGCCGGCACATCCTCAGCACGAATGTAGCGCGGGTTCATCGCGGCAATGTGCAGCGCCAGCCCCTTGCACAGCTCGATAAAGTCCTCATTACGGCCGACAAAATCGGTCTCACAATTGACCTCGACCAGCGTTGCCAGGCGGTTGCCGCTGTGAATGTATACCTCGACGCGGCCCTCGTTAGCTTCGCGATCAGCGACCTTGGCACTGACCTTCAGGCCCTTCTCGCGCAGCAGTTCGACTGCCTTCTGCATATCGCCCTCGGCCTGCGTCAGGATATCCTTGCAATCCTTGATGCCCGCGCCCGTCCGCTCACGAAGTTCTTTGACCATCTCCATTGTCACTGCTGCCAATGTTTTTCTCCTTCTTGTTTCTAACTGCTGATAGAGCAAAGGTGTCACATTCTAGCGCAAAGACGTGTTTTTCTCGGGGTCTACGCCCCAAATTCCCGCTTTGCGCTTCCAGGCGTGCTTACCCTTCGACACAAAAAGGGAAGAGCGGAAGCAGCGGCAGCACGCGCCGCCCCCAACTTCCGGTCTTCCTCACGAGCATGCGATACGCCTGCTGGGCTAGCCTACTCGGCTACCTCAGCCACCTCAGCTACCTCGGTCATCTCGGACGCCTCGGCTTCAATCTCCGCGGCGACCTGCTGAACCTCAGCCTGCGGCGCATCGTACCGGCCACCGCGCATTGCATCGGCCTGCGATGACTCACGGCGCGTCGCGCCCTCGGCGGCGGCATCGGCGATCTTGCTGGTAATCAACCGGATGCTGCGAATAGCATCATCGTTGCAGGGAATGATATAATTAATCGGATCTGGATCGCAGTTGGTATCGACCATCGCAACAATCGGAATGCCCACCTTCACCGCCTCTTTGACCGCCAAATCTTCTTTGTGCGGGTCGACGATGAACAGCGCCGATGGCAGCCGCTCCATTTTCTTCAGGCCGGCGAAGACACGATTCAGCTTCTCGATCTCCTGCTCCAGCTTCAGCCCCTCGGCCTTGGTCAGCTTGGCAAATTCGCCGCGATCACGCTGGCCCTCAAGATCGTTGAGGTAGCGCAAGCGCTTGCGCATGGTGCTGAAATTCGTCAGCGTGCCGCCTAGCCAGCGCTGCGTGATGTACAACTGGCCAGTTCGCGCCGCTTCCTCGGCGATCACGTCCTGGGCCTGCTTCTTGGTACCGACGAACAGGATTTTGCCACCACTGGCGATCGTCTCGGCCACAAAGTGATAGGCATCTGTCAAGCCTACCGTCGTCTTTTGCAGGTCGATGATATGAATACCATTGCGCGCCATGAAGATGAATG
>JACMIM010000719.1 GCA_014381165.1 Roseiflexaceae bacterium | reverse complement strand
TCTGTTCTCTGTTCTTTGTTCTCTGTCCTGCGGTTCTTTGCTCTCTGTCCTTTGTTCTCTGTTCTTTGTTCTTTGTTCTCTGTTCTGCGGTTCTGCGGTTCTCTGTTCTTTGTTCTATTTGTCACGAAAATCAATCTGAATACCTATTGCGTAGCTGAACGGCGGATGATAAGATACTGTCAAATCGCCGCCACTGCTGCGATACTACCGGTGTTTAGCCTACAGTAGTGGTAGTATGACAACGTCGAGCGAAGATGCCCAAGCAGTCGAGCGAGTCATCGAGTTGCGCTTGCCAAGCCGCCTTGGCTATGAAAAAGTTGCAATGGATACTGCTGCGTCGTTAGCACGGCGCATGGGCTTCAGTGCCGATCGGATTGAATCGCTGCGCACGGCACTCGCCGAGGCGGTGACAAATGCGATCGAGCACGGCAACGGCCATGAGCAGGGTGCGAAGGTTTCGGTGATGCTGACGCTTCGCCCGGATGAGTTGGTCATCGATGTCGAAGACCAGGGCCGCAATGCGTTTGACACGGCCGTGACAACGCTAACGCCCACGATTGATAATGCGATCAGCCGTACCGATAAAGGCGGCTGGGGTATTTGGCTCATCCGTGAGCTTATGGACGAAGTCGAGTTTACAACGGGGCCGAGTGGCGGAAACCAGATACGCATGGTCATTCACCTCGAACGATAATATCCAGATGATAGAACGACCACACGGTGCCCAGCATGCATTTGAGCTTTCGATCCCAAGCGAATTTGGGTATGAGAAAGTTGCCCGCGAGGCGGTCGCCGCTTTTGCGCGCAAACTTGGTTTTGATCGGGAACGGGTTGAGGACTTGAAAACTGCACTTGGCGAAGCGTGTATTAATGCAATCGAGCACGGCAACCAGCGTGGCTCTGGCTTGCGGATCGATGTGTGCTGCCTGGTCGAGGGCGATGCGCTCACCGTCGAGGTGCAGGATCAGGGCTTACAGCGGTTTCAGGGCTGCGGCGCTCCGGCCTCGATCGACACAAAGCTGCTTGGCGCTGCGCCACTGCGTGGGATGGGTCTGATGCTCATCCGCGAACTGGTCGACGAGTCGGGCTTTGTCGATTCACCACAGGGCGGAAACCGCTTTCGGCTGCGAATTATCCGCCGTGTTGCTGCTGCACACGCTTCCGCCTGAACACATGTCAAGGGAGACCAATGCGTATGATGTTAGAAGATGAATTGCATGTAAGTGTGCGCCAGCGCGATGGCGTTGCGGTGATCGATCTTGTCGGCGATGTCACCACGTTCGCCGAGGAAAGGATTACCAACGCCTACAATCAGGTGACAACCGAGGGTGCCAAGCAGATTCTGCTCAACTTTCGACAGAATGACTATATCAATAGCGCGGGTATCGCCATCCTGATCGGCGTCGTCACCGAGGTAAATCGGCACAGCCAGCGCCTCGCGATCAGCGGGCTTTCCCAACACTTCCAAAAAATCTTTCGCATGGTCGGCCTCGCTCAGTACGCCGAGATCTACCAGGACGAAGACGAGGCGGTGCGCGGGCTGGCCGTGGCAGCAACCGCCTAGCGTTCATTCTCATCATGTCGTGCTTGACACAATCACCAAAGGTAGAGTATACTCTCGGCAGTCGAGTATAACTGAACGGTATCTATCGATGTTTCGCAATGCCAACAGCCTAATTAGCCTTCTCGTACTAGTAGTCCTCCTAACAAAGGGCTTACTTGATTTTGGGGGGCAGGCAAGGTAAGCGTAGCGAAGATTGAGCAGACACAAGCCCCCCCGGCACACCGGGCGGGGTTTTTTGTTGGATCAGCCGTTGGTTTGTCAGCTATCTGCTGACAGCTGTTTTCCCCCTCGCCGCCGATGATGGCGGCACCCGCGAGTCGTCCTCGCGGCCATGAGCACTGTCGCTCAGTCACCAGGCACACATGTTGATACCACCTGCCACGCGGCGGGCGTCCATGTCGGCGATCACGGCTGTGGTGGGCTGCACCTACCATACCCTAGCTTTGCTTTTCTCAAAATTTGGAGGACGTATGTCTGAACAGAGAACTGGCGCGCAGATTATGTGTGAGGCGCTCATCCGTGATGGCGTTGAGGTGATGTTTGGCTACCCTGGCGGCGCAATTATGCCGTTCTACTACGCGATGTGGGAGTACCGCGATCAACTGCGCCATGTGTTGGTGCGGCACGAGCAGGGCGGTGGACACGCAGCAGAAGGCTACGCCCGCGCCACCGGCAAGCTTGGCGTGTGCATCGGCACCTCTGGCCCCGGCGCGACCAACCTGGTCACTGCGATCGCCGATGCCATGATGGACTCCACGCCGATGTTGGCGATTACTGGCCAGGTTTCCAGCGCGGTGCTCGGCAAGGATGCCTTTCAAGAAACCGATATCACTGGCATTACCATGCCGATCACCAAGCACAACTACCTGGTCAAGCGTGTCGAGGATATCGCTTATGTGATCAAAGAGGCCATCCATCTGGCCACCACTGGTCGCCCCGGCCCGGTTCTGGTCGACATCACCAAAGATGCGATGCAGGCCAAGATCGTTCCCAACTGGAATCTCAAGCTTCATCTGCCGGGCTACAAGCCCACCACCCACGGCAACAGCCGCCAGATTCGTGAGGCGATCGGCCTGCTTAGTAATGCCAAGAAACCGCTGGTGATGGCTGGCAATGGCGTGCAGATGTCGGGTGGTGTGGCCGAACTGCGCGAACTGGCCGAGCGCACTGGCATTCCGGTGATCACCACGCTGCATGGCATCGGCGCATTCCCCGAGGATCATCCACTTTCGATCGGCATGCCGGGGATGCATGGCTGGGTGCATGTCAACCGTGCCATCCAGGAATGCGATGTGCTGCTGAACATCGGTGGGCGCTTCGACGACCGCGTGACCGGCAAGGCCAGCACCTTCGCGCCCAACGCCAAGATCATTCATGTCGATATCGACCCCTCGGAGATTGGCAAAAACGTTAAAGTTACGGTGCCGATTGTCGGCGATGCGCGCAACGTGATGCAGGCGCTGCTGGATGAACTGCCCGCGCGTGAGGAACTGGCCGCGCTGCATGGCAATGCCAGCGACTGGCTCGAGCACATCCGCGACATGCAGGACAAGCACCAGCACAAGCAGCAGTACCTCAACCGGCCCGATACCTCGAACCTGATGCCCCACGATGTGTATGCCGCACTGACCCGCAACCTGAATGCGCGCGGCCCCTACCGCGTGGTCACCGATGTGGGCCAGCACCAGATGTGGGCGGCCCAATTGATCGACTGGCAGCACCCACGCACCCACATTACCTCGGGCGGCGCAGGCACCATGGGCTTCTCGGTGCCGGCGGCGCTGGGCGTGGCGATTGCGTACCCTGACGAAACGGTCTGGGCGATCTGTGGCGACGGCGGCTTCCAGATGATGAACCAGGAAATGGCCACGATCATCCAGGAAGGTATCACCAATGTCAAAATCTGCGTGATCAACAACGGCTACCTGGGTATGGTACGGCAGTGGCAGGAGTTGTTTGAGCAGAAGCGTTACAGCGGCACACCGCTTTCCGGTCCCAATTTCGCCAAGCTGGCCGAGGCGTATGGTTGGAAGGGCCTCACGATCGAGCGGGCCGAGGATGTCGAGGCGGCGATCGCCGAGGCCTACGCCACCGACGGCCCGGTGCTGATCGATTTCCGGGTCGAGCGCGAGGTGAATGTGTACCCAATGGTGCCGCAGGGCGTCAGCATCGGCGAGATGATCATGGAAACACCGAACCCCGCGTAGGGTCACGGCATGCCGTGACCCTACGCGGGGTTCGGCATTACCTATGGAGCGTAGCGAATGAACAAACACACGATTGTCGCCCTGATGCAGGATCGTCCGGGCGCGTTGAATCGCGCGGTCAGCCTGTTTCGGCGGCGCGGATACAACATCGAAAGTCTGGCGGTCGGCCATACCGAAACCGAGGGCATCAGCCGCATGACGCTGGTGGTCGAGTCGGCGGATGTCGAGCAGGTGGTCAAGCAACTCTATCGGCTGGTCGAGGTCTTGAAGGTCAGCGATGTCACAAGTGACCCTACGGTCGAGCGCGAGATGGTGCTGGTGAAGATCCACGCGCCGGCCGACAAGCGCGCCGAGGTAGTGGCGGTTGGCGAGATTTTCGGGGCGAAGATTGTCGATGTCGGCGCGACCACGATGGTGCTGGAGATGACTGGCACGCCGTCCAAGGTCGAGAACTTTGTAGATGTGATCAAGCCGTTCGGCGTCAAAGAGATGATGCGGACGGGCCGGATCGCCATGGTGCGCGGCGCGCGTGGCCACGGCGCACAGTCGTATGACGCCGCCGAGAACGGCCACCTGGCCGAGCCACTGGCGGCCCTGAACTAGTAAGTACGAAGCATTTGCTGCCAGTTTTGAACAGCGCACGTAAAGCGAGGGCAAATGCTTCGCACCTACTCAATAGGAGACCCATCATGGCTGCCTATAGCGAGGAAACGACCCGCGCGCTGATGCTGTCCTTCGCCGAGGATACTCATGAGGATCACGACCACGAGGAACCATCGACCAGCCCATTCGATCAGGATGGTGTGTGCTGGGACGACTTTTGGGCCACATACGCCGACGCAATGGAGTGATTCATAAGAACAAAGAACAGAGAACAAAGAACAAGAAACAAGCAACAAAGTTCTCTGTGCTCCATGTTTCGTGCTCTGTTCTCTGTTATTTGTTCTTTGTTCTATACTATACGGATAAGGAATTGAACTATGGCACAGCTTTACTACGACAACCAGGCTGATCTGACACGCATGCAGGGCAAGACCGTCGCGATTATTGGCTTTGGCAGCCAGGGGCACGCACACGCGCTCAATCTCCAGGAGAGCGGTGTCGATGTGATTGTAGGCTTGTACAGCCAGTCGAAGAGCTGGGCCAAGGCCGAAGCTGCTGGGCTGAAGGTACGCACGGTAGCCGACGCGGCCACGCAGGCCGATTTCATTATGATTCTGACGCCAGACACCACGCAGGCCTCGATTTACCGCGACGAGATCGCGCCAAATTTGGCTCCCGGCAAGACGCTGATGTTTGCCCACGGCTTCAATGTGCGCTATGGCCAGATCACCGCGCCGGAGGGCGTCGATGTCAGCATGGTTGCGCCCAAGGCTCCCGGCCACCGTGTGCGCGAGGTCTTTACGCAGGGCGGCGGCGTGCCAGCGCTGGTGGCCATCCATCAGGATGCCTCGGGCCAGGCTTTCGAGAACGCGCTGGCCTATGCCAAAGCGATCGGCTCGACCAAGGCCGGTGTGCTACAAACCACGTTTGCCGAGGAAACCGAGACCGATCTGTTCGGCGAGCAGGCCGTGCTGTGCGGCGGCGTTTCGGCGTTGGTCAAGGCGGGCTTCGAGACGCTAGTCGAGGCGGGCTACCAGCCCGAGGTGGCCTACTTTGAGTGTATGCACGAGCTGAAGCTGATCGTGGATTTGTTCTACCAGGGCGGCTTGAATTACATGCGCTACTCGGTTTCCGACACGGCCGAGTGGGGTGACTACGTGGCCGGCCCGCAGATCATCAACGAGCAGACCCGCGCGGCCATGAAAGGCCTGTTGGCCGACATCCAATCGGGCGCATTTGCCGAGGACTGGATCGAGGAGAACCACAATGGCCGCCCGCGCTTCAACGCCCGTCGCAAGGACGATGTGAACCACAAGATCGAGCAAGTTGGCCGCGAGCTGCGCGGCATGATGCCGTTCGTGAATCCAAAGGAAGTTACGCCGGGAGCGGGCGGGGCGTAGCGTGTGGAGAACAAAGAACAAAGAACAGAGAACAGAGAACCCAATAGCCCGGCGCTTTAGCGCCGGGAACAGAGAACGAAGAACAAAGAACCCAACAGCGCGGCGCTAAAGCGCCGGGAACAGAGAACGAAGAACAGAGAACCCAATAGCCCGGCGCTAAAGCGCCGGGAACAAAGAACAGAGAACAAAGAATAGCATTACTATGGCGAAAGATTACACCCATAGAAATCTGATTGTGTGGCAGCGTGCGCAAGACTTGGCGCACAGGGTGTCAATTATTGCGCAACGGATGCCGCAAAGTTGGGCAAATGCGGTAATCGCACGGCAAGTCATTAGTGCTGCCACCTGAGTCGGGGCGAATATCGCTGAAGGGCACGGGCGTTACACCCCGCGTGCCCATCGCAGCCATTTGTATATTGCGCGTGGATCGCTAGCCGAAACCGATAGTTGGCTCGACCAACTGCGCAGAATGGGCTATCTTACAACTGAAGAGGAAGCACCATTGCTACAAGACTGTCGTGAGATAACTGCGATGCTGACCCACAAAATCCTCGCGCTCGACCGTCTCATCGAAGATGGCGGTGCTCAATTGCGAGAAACGCAAGAGTCCTACGATGTGGAAGTAGCAACGTTGCCACAAGTACCCTTCGATGATGAAGATTACGTATAGGTAGTATCCTGCTCTCTGTTCTCTGTTCCCTGTTCTTTGTTCTTTGTTCTCTGTTCTCTGTTCCCTGTTCTCTGTTCTCTGTTCTCTGTCTTCGAGGAGCATAGAAATGGAATCTCACGTATCCGACCACGTACGTATTTTCGATACGACCCTGCGCGATGGTGAGCAGGCACCGGGATGCACGATGACGCTTGAGGAAAAGCTCGAGATCGCGCGGCAACTGCGACGCCTGGGTGTAGACGTTATCGAGGCTGGCTTCCCCGCCGCCTCGCCCGGCGACTGGGCGGCTGTTCACCAGATCGCCCAAGAAATCGGCACGCCCGATGGCCCGATTATCGCGGCGCTGGCACGCGCCCACCGCGACGATATCGACAAGGCCTGGACGGCCATTCAGCCCGCCGCCAAAAAGCGCATTCACACCTTTATCAATGCCTCCGACATTCAAATCGAGTTCCAGCTGCGCTCGACTCGCGAGGCGGTGCTGGTGAAGGCCCGCGAGATGGTGCGCCACGCCCGCTCGCTGTGTGAAGATGTCGAGTTCTCGCCAATGGATGCGACCCGCGCCGACCCACAATTCATGTTTCAGCTACTCGCCGCCGCGATCGAGGAGGGCGCGACCACGCTCAATATTCCGGATACGGTCGGCTACACGACCCCCGAAGAGTACGCCCAACTCATCCACGATATTCGCGCCCAGGTGCCCGGCGCAACAGACTGCATTATTTCCGTCCACTGCCACGACGACCTAGGCATGGCGGTGGCCAACAGCCTGGCCGGGGTGCGTGCCGGTGCGCGCCAGATCGAGTGTACGATCAATGGCATCGGCGAGCGCGCTGGCAATGCCTCGCTTGAGGAAGTTGTGATGGCGCTGCACACTCGCGCGGCCTTTTTCGGCGTGGCTTCCAATGTGCAGACCCAGGAGATCGCCCGTTCTAGCCGACTGCTCTCGACCACGATCGGTCTGCCGGTGCCGCCGAATAAGGCTGTGGTCGGCGCAAACGCCTTTGCCCACGAGTCTGGCATTCACCAGGATGGCGTGCTGAAGAATCGCCTGACCTACGAGATTATGAATGCCGAGACGGTGGGGCTGGATGGCAACGCGCTGGTGTTGGGCAAGCACAGCGGTCGCCACGCCCTGCGTGCCAAGCTGATCGCGCTTGGCCATGAGTTCGAAAGCGAAGAAGAATTCCAGCACCTGTTCGAGCGCTTCAAGGAACTGTGCGACCGCAAGAAGCATGTCGACGACCGCGATATCGAGGCGCTGATCACGCGCGAACACCAGCACACGCCGGAAATCTACACGCTTGAGCATGTGCAAGTCACCAGTGGCACTGGCGTGACGCCGGTGGCCACGGTCACGCTGCGCATGGTTGGTGGCGAGCCGCTTACCGACAGCGCCCACGGCACCGGCCCGGTGGATGCGATCTACAAGGCGATCAACCGGATCGTACAGCGCCCCAACGAGCTGACCGAGTTTGCGATCAACGCGATCACAGAGGGCCTAGACGCGGTGGCCGAGGTGACGGTGCGCATCCGTGATACACGCGCCGAAGCCGACTACGGTTTATCGCCGGCGATTTTCAAGCAGAAGCGCGATCAGGTCTATAATGGGTATGGCGTCAACACCGACACGCTGGTTGCCGCTGCCGAAGCCTACATGACCGCGCTCAACAAAATGTTGGCCGCCCGTCAGCAGCGCATCAAGGCCGAGGAAGCCGCCTACGCCGCCGGCTACGATCCCAACGCGCCGAGCTACGCGGTCGATACCTTTGGCGGGAAGTAAGAACAAAGAACAGCGAACAGAGAACAGGAAGCGCACCGGAATCACCCCTGATCATGTTCGCTATTCTCTGTCCGCGCGTTCCCGGCGCTGAAGCGCCAGGCTAATGGGTTCTGCGGTTCGCGCGTTCCCGGCGCTGAAGCGCCGGGCTAATGGGTTCTTT
>JACMIM010000718.1 GCA_014381165.1 Roseiflexaceae bacterium | reverse complement strand
GTAGCATCGGCCAGCTATGACCTGAGTAATTACCTTTATTCTTTGTTCTTCCTGCCCTGAGCGAACCCAATAGCCCGGCGCTTCATCGCCGGGGGGACACGCGACCCGCGAAGCGCGATCCGTTTCGTCACATCAGCGTCTTATGTTCTTTATTCTTTGTTCTTCCTGCCCTGAGCGAACCCAATAGTCCGGCGCTTCATCGCCGGGGGGACACGCGACCCGCGAAGCGCGATCCGTTTCGTCACATTAGCGTCTTATGTTCTTTATTCTTTGTTCTTTATTCTTTGTTCTTTGTTCTTCCTGCCCTGCCTTGTTCGTTCCGCCATTGCTACGGAGCTTACCATGCGATCTATCACACCCGAGGATGTGCTCGGGTTTTCCTCGCTGCTCGACCTTCAGCTGTCGCCAGATGGCACGCTGGCCGCGTTTGTACGCAGCGATGCCTACAAAGAGTATCGCGACTTTACCCGGAGCCACATCTGGATCGTGCCGACCGGCGCTGGCGAGGCCCGTCAGTTTACCAGTGGGGCGCGCGCCGATTGGGCACCGCGCTGGTCGCCCGATGGCCGCACGCTGGCCTTTCTTTCAGATCGGGTTGGCGAACGAACGCAGGTGTTTCTGCTGCCACGCGATGGCGGCGAGGCCCGCCAATTGACCGCACTTTCGGGCGAGATCGACGAGCTGGCATGGTCGCCCGATGGCAGCCAGCTGGCCTTTCTGATGACCGACCCCGCGCCAGTTGAGCTGGCCGCGCGCCGTGAGCGCGGCGACGACGCGCAGGAGTTCGAGCGGCACCACGCCTGGCAGCGCGTCTGGACAGCCGATCTGGCCAGCGGCGCGACCCGCCAAGTTACCAGTGGCGATGTACACGTTTGGGAGTTTGGCTGGGCACCGGATGGCGGCTTTGCGCTGCTGACCAGCAGCGAGCCGTATGAGTGGTCGTGGTTCGACGCAGCGATCGCTTATGTCGGGCCGGAGGGCGGGCTGCCGCGTACCATCCACCGTGCGCCGGAAAAGTGCTACGCCATGCCCCGCTCGCCCGATGGCAAAACCGTGACATTCCTCAGTGGTATCTGGAGTGACCGGGGTATCAATGCCGGCGAGTTGCTGCTGGCACCGCTGGCAGGCAACGATGGCGAGCCGCCGGTCTCGCTGAGCAGCGGTTATGCGGGCAGTATTTGGTGGTACCGCCACAGCCCGGATGGCGCGACAGTCGATTTTCTGGCCTATGAGCAGGGCCAAGCTGCGGTTGGGCGGATCGACCGGGCCAGCGGCGAGCGGGCGACGCGCTGGCGCGGCGAGGTGGCCTTCAACGAAAGCCACGCGGCGGCGCACCTGGCAATGGACGGCACGCTGGCCGTGATCCGCGCCGACGCGCGCACAGCCCAGGAGCTGTATGTGGCCGCTCCTACCGATGCGCTGGAGTTCCGCCAGCTGACGCACCTGCACAGCGAGCTGGCTGGCGAGCTGGCGATCGGCGAAACCCGCACAATCTGCTGGAACAGCACTGACGGGCGCGCGATGCAGGGACTGCTGATCCTGCCCGTTGGCTATGCCAGCGGCCAGCCTGTGCCACTTGTGGCCTGGGTTCATGGCGGGCCAGCTTGGCTGTACACGCACACCTACTACGTGGCCAGCCGTGGCCTCCAGTTGCTAGCTGGCAAGGGAATGGCCGTGTTTCTGCCCAACCCACGCGGGTCGAATGGCTGGGGCCTGCCGTTTCTCGAATCGAATATCGGCGATTTTGGTGGAATGGACTATCAGGATATCATCAGCGGTGTCGATCACCTGATTGCGGCGGGCATCGCCGATGGCGAACGGCTCGGCATCGGCGGCTGGAGCTACGGCGGCTTCATGGCCGCATGGGCGATCGGCCAGACCCAACGCTTCAAGGCCGCCCTGGTCGGCGCGGCGATCGTCAACTGGCGCTCGTTCCACGGCGCAGCCGAGATTGGCCTGTGGGATCGTGTCGCAATGCGCGCCAACCCCTACCGGCAGGGCGGCATCTACGACCAACGCTCGCCGATCAGCGCCGTCGAGCGGGTCTCCACTCCCACGCTGATCTTGCACGGCGAGCACGATCGGGTGGTGCCGCTCGACCAGGGCTATGAGTTCTTTCGCGCCTTGAAAGACCATGGCGTGCCGGTCGAGTTGGTCAGCTACCCGCGCGAGGGCCACAGCATCAGCGAGCGCCTGCACCAGCTCGACCGCATGCGGCGTTGGCTTGCACTGTTCGAGCAGCACCTGATCGGCTAACGAACTGTAAACGCGGGGCCAACCCCTGCGTGCTCACCCGTCCTCGCGCAGCGGGCGCGAGACCTGAAGTTCGAGCAGGCGCAGCGCCTGGTTGGTGACGAGCGCGAGCGCGGCTACGGCCAAGCTGCCGGCGACAATCTTGGCACGTTGGCCGCTGGAAACGCCTTGAAACAGCAGCGTACCCAGCCCGCCAGCATTAATCAGCGCCGCGATCGTGCCGATGCCCAGAATCGAAAGCGTGGCGATGCGTACACCGGCCACAATCAGCGGCAGCGCCAGCGGTAGCTCGACTTTCAGCAGGCGCTGGGCCTCGCTCATGCCCATGCCGCGTGCCGCTTCGATCACTGCTGGGTCGATGCTGGTCAAACCGAGCAGCGTGTTGCGCACCAGCACCACCTGGGAATACAGCACCAGCGCAACAATCGCCGTCTGGGGGCCGAGCCGGGTTAGCGGCAACAGCAACACCAGCATGGCCAGACTTGGAATGGTGTAGATTACACTCAACACGCCCAGCACCGGGCCACGCAGCGCGGGCCGCCGCGCGATCAGTACACCCAGCGGCAGCGCGATCAGCAGTGCGATGCCCAGCGAGGCCAGCGCCACCCACAGCGATTCCCCGGTCAGCCGCAGCATCAGCGCGGGGTTGTTGAAGATGTAGCGGGCACCGTCGATTAGTTGTTGCATGTTTTTCTAGGGACTAGGGATTAGGGGCTAGGGGCTGGGGGCTAGGTATATGCAAAGAGTTTGAGGCGAAACGAAATAGTTCAGAGTTCTTCCCTAGCCCCTAGCCACTAGCCCCTAGACTCTAGCCCCTAACCCCTCGCTCGGCACAAGCGCCCGTCGAATATCATCGAATGTCAGCCGGCCCACCCGTGCCCCGGAGCCATCGCGCACACCCACGCTGTCGCTGGCGCTGCCCACCAGTGCCGAGATCGCGTCGCGTAGGCTGGCGTCGCCGCCGATGCTTGGTTCGCCGCTTGGTTCATCGCCGCCGAGTTGCCGTTCGACCACAAACATGGTCGCGTTGATCAGGCTCAACCGCCGCAGCATGTCGCTCGCGCCTACCAGGTCTTCCACAAATTCGTTGGCGGGATTGGTCACAATATGCAGCGGCGTGTCATACTGTACGATCTTGCCCTCGCACATCACGACAACCTTGTCGGCCAGGCGTAGCGCCTCCTCCATGTCGTGGGTGACGAACAAGATGGTCTTTTTCAAGCGGCGCTGGATGGCGATCAGCTCATCCTGCAAGCGCGTGCGTGTAATTGCGTCGAGCGCGCCAAACGGCTCGTCCATCAGCATGATCGCAGGATCGGCCGCCAGGGCGCGGGCCAGGCCCACCCGCTGCTGCTGCCCGCCCGAAAGCTGGCGTGGGTAGCGCCTGCCATACTCGCGTGGCAGGCCGATCAAATCGATCAGTTCACCCACGCGGGTATCGATGCGCGCCCGCTCCCAACCAAGCAGCTCCGGCACCACGGCGATATTCTGGCTGATCCGCATGTGCGGGAACAGGCCGGTCTGCTGGATGACATACCCGATCTCTCGGCGCAGTTCGGTTGCGGGCAGGCCTTGAGCATCGCGCCCCTGCATCAGCACGCGCCCACTGGTCGGCTCGTACAGCCGGTTGAGCATTTTCAGCAGCGTGGTCTTGCCACAGCCCGAAGGCCCGATCAGCACCACAAAGCTGCCCGCCTCGACCTCGAAGCTGGCCCGATCGACCGCCGCGCGAGGCTCGCCGGGGAATTGCTTCGATAAGTTCTCTACCGTAATAATTGCCATAGTGATGATGAAGTGACAAGATCGACAAGGTGACAAGATGACGGCTCAGTCATCTTGTCATCTTGTCATCGCGTCATCTTGTCAAAAGGTTGTTTTGTTCCAAAAAGGCCTGCGCTACCGCCGCGTACTCCTTGGCGTCAGGGCCATCGACCTGGTAGTTCAGATCCTGCATGGCGCTGTCGGTCAGCAGCGGGGCCAGCACGTTCAGTGCGTCGGCGATCTGTGGGAACTCGGCCAGCTTATCCTGCCGCACGACCGGGGCCAGGCTGTAGCTGGGGTAGGCCTGCTTGTCGTCCTCTAGAATGACCAGGTTGTCCACGCGGATGCGCCCATCGGTGCCAAACGCCACAATCGCGTCGACATCGCCATTCTTCAGTGCGTCGTAACGCAGCGAGCCGGTGCCAAGCTGGCTGTACTCGGCGAAGCCGCTGATCGGGCCGCCATAGATCGTTTCTAGATTCTTGGTGTCCTGGCGCTCTGGGAATTCTGGCGGCCCACCCAGGCGAACCTCGCCGGCCTTTGCGAACAGGTCGGAGTAGGTCTTGAGGCTGAGTCGCGTCGCAGTGTCGGCAGTCACGGCGAACGTATTGGTATTATTGAAGGCCGAGGGTTCCAGCCAGGTCAATTGAAATTGGCTTTCGTACTCGCTGCGCAGCGCGGTCAGCAGCTCGGTGCGGTCGAAGATCGGCTCTTGCTGCAACACCTCGAGCAGGCCGGTCGAGGTGTACTCTGGGTACAGGTCGATATCGCCGCTGGCTAGCGCGGCCTGCGCCACTGGGGTCGCGCCCAGGTCGAACTTGCGCTCGACTTCGAAACCGGCATCCTCGAGCAGCAGCGCGTACAGCTCGCCAGTGATCAGCGCCTCGGTGAAGTTCTTCGAGCCAACCTGAATCGTGCCAGTCGCACCACCGGTTTCGCCGGCGGGTGCTGTGGTTGCTGCGCCCGCTGCTGGAGCGGTCGCCGCTGCGCCTCCTGGGGCGACAGTGGCTGCCGCGCCTGCTGGAGCAGTCGCCGCCGCGCCTGCTGAACCCGCTGTCGGGTTTGCTGCCGTACCTGCCTGACCACACGCCGCCAGGAGCAGTGCCAGTATGGCTAGCAGACTAAGCCGTTGTGTGAACATCTTCATGTCTCCTTCTGAACATCATTGTGTAGTGCGTATTCCGTATTCCGTCACGCACGACACACCTCATCCTACATCCCTACCGTCGAACGTCGCTGGATTTGGCCGATCAGCGTATCGGCGGCCAGTGCCAGCAGCGCTACCGGCAGCGCGCCGACCAGCATGATACTGGTACGGTTGAGTGCGAAGCCGATTTGAACAAATTCGCCAAGCCCGCCGCCGTTGATAAACGAGGCGAGCGTTGCCGATGCGATAACTTCCACTGCCGCGATGCGAATACCTGTCAGGATAGCGGGCAGCGCCAGCGGCAGTTCGACCCGCCGAAGCATCTGGCGCTGGCTCATGCCCACACCGCGCGCCGCTTCGATCACCGCTGCATCGAGATTGCGAATGCCGGCGTAGGTGTTGATCAGCACTGGCGGCAGCGCCAGCAGCGTCAGCGCGAATAACGCTGGACGCAGCCCAAGGCCCAGGTACGGCAGCGCCAGAAACAGGATAGCCAAACTAGGGATCAGGCGTAGCGAGCCAACAGCCGTGATCACGCCCTGCGCCAGACGAACGCGCCGCGAGATGAAAATGCCCAGCGGCACACACAGCGCAACCGCGACCGCAAGCGCAACGCCACTCAGCAGCAGGTGGCGCAGCAGGGCCTCCCAGAAGCGCTCGCTGTTCTCAACCAGATATGCATATGCTGCGGTCAGTTCGCCCACGCCCAGCCCCCTGTTTTTACGGCACGCTAACAATCGGCGAATAAACGCCCGTTAGGAAGAATCTTGTATCGTCAGCGATGTGGAAGCATGAGGCGCAGCACAAAGCGCCACGCGGTCGGGGAAGAAGTTACAAATGTTCGAGCTATCATACCATATGTTCTATCCGCATATACGAGAAAAGCCCGACATCCGATCTCTTGATGGTATAATAATCTCGTACCACGGGCTGCTGCGAACCCTGCAAGCCTGGAACGTATGTCATACACAAGGGATAAAACTGGCATGTTCGAGGATAAACCTCAGCACGAGTGTGGTGTTTTTGGCATCTATGCGCCCAACGAGGACGTGGCTCGCCTTACCTTCTTTGGGCTGTACGCGCTCCAGCATCGCGGCCAGGAAAGCGCGGGTATTGCCGTCTCCAACGGCCAGCATATGAATGTTCACAAAGAGATGGGCCTGGTTTCGCAGGTCTTCAACGAGGACAAGCTGCGCCCGCTGACTGGCCACATTGCGATCGGCCATACCCGCTACTCGACCACCGGCTCCTCGCGCTTGCTGAACGCCCAGCCGTTTGTGGTCGAAAGTGTGCTTGGGCCGCTGGCGGTCGGCCATAATGGCAACCTGACAAATGCGGCGCACCTGCGCCAGGAGATTTTGCAGCGCGGCGTCGGCCTGACTTCGACCAGCGACAGCGAGTTGGTGGTGCAGATGTTGGCCGGCGGCGAGGGCCGCACCTGGGAAGAGAAGATGCGTGTGTTCATGGTGCGCGCCCAGGGAGCTTACTGCCTGACTGTGATGACCCGCGACACATTGTTCGCCATCCGCGACCCTTGGGGCCTGCACCCACTGTGTCTGGGCAAGATCGGCGAGAATGGCTGGGTGGTGGCATCCGAAACCTGTGCCCTGGCCACGATTGGTGCGGAAGTGGTGCGCGAGATAGCTCCCGGCGAGATCGTGGCGATCGACCAGCACGGCCCGCGCACGGTCTCGCTCAACCCCGCCCCCAAGCGCGCAACCTGCCTATTCGAGTACATCTACTTCGCCCGGCCCGACAGCCTCATGGACGAGCAGACCCTGCATTCCATCCGTGTCGCTCAGGGCCGTGAGCTGGCCAAAGAAGCGCCTGCGCCCGCCGATGTGGTCATTCCGGTGCCTGACAGCGCTGTGCCAGCGGCGATCGGCTACGCTCAACAGAGCGGCATTCCCTACACCGAGGGCTTGATCAAGAATCGCTATATTGGCCGCACCTTTATTCAGCCCGACGACCGGCTGCGCAAGATCGGTGTGCAGCTCAAGTTCAACCCGCTTCCCGATAATCTCAAGGGACGGCGCGTGGTGCTGATCGACGACTCGATCGTGCGCGGCAACACCAGCGGGCCGATCGTGCGGCTACTGCGCGAAGCTGGCGCGCTTGAGGTTCACTTGCGGGTTTCCTCGCCGCCGATTCGCCACCCCTGCTTTCTGGGCGTCGACATGGCCACCTACCCCGAGTTGATCGCGCACCGCATGAGCGTGCCCGAGATCCAAGATTACCTGGGCGTCGACAGCCTGGCCTACCTCAGCATGGACGGCCTGGTGCGCGCCACCGGGCGGCCCAACGCTGGCTTCTGCAAAGGCTGCTTCACTGGCACCTACCCTATGGAAATCGAGTTGAGCGAGAAGCAGGCCTTTGAGCGATGAGGAATGTGGCAAGACGACATCCGAGGAACGTGACAAGATGACAAGATGACAAGATGACGCCGCTACTGTCATCTTGTCATCTTGTCATCTTGTCATCTTGTCAATGATGCATACCACGCTTTCTGCCCGGCTGTTCGCGCTCTACACCACGCTCGCCGCCCACTTCGCCCACGAGCCGCACTGGTGGCCGCTGTGGAGCCAGCGCCCGCAGTTCGAAGTGATGGTGGGCGCAGTGCTGGTGCAGCAGACCCGCTGGGAAGCGGTCGAGGGTGCAGTGCAACGCCTGATTGCGCAGGGCTGGCTTTCGCCCCAGGCCCTGGCCGAGGCTGGCACCGGCGAGCTGGCGGCGCTCATCCGCCCGTGCGCCTTTCACACCCAGAAGGCCCCTGGTCTCCAGGCGATCAGCCGCCACCTGCTGGCCCATTACGGCGGCGACCCGGCGGCGCTGTTCGCTCAGGAGCGGCAGGCGCTGCGCCAGGAGTTGCTGGCCCTGCCACGGATAGGCCGCGAGACCGCAGACACCATGATGCTGTACGCAAGCGACCACCCGGTCTTCATTGTCGATGCCTACGCCCGCCGCCTGTTCGCCCGCGTCGATGTATTTCCAGGCTACGATTTCCTGCGACGGCCCTACGACGAGGTTCAGGCGCTGGTCGAAGCGGCTACTGCCGATTGCGGATTGCGGATTGCAGATTTATCTGGTCGATCTGCAATCCATCTGTTCCACTGGCGATTTCACGCCCTGATCACCGTGGCCTGCATTCACCACTGCCTGACCAAGCCGCGCTGCGATTTGCCGGGAGCGCGCCGCCGCTTTCTCGACCCGCGCAAATGCGCCGAGCACTGCCTGGCCTGCGGCGGCTGCCCGTTGCGCGGGGTGTGCAACGCATATCAAGAACAAAGAACCAAGAACAAAGAATAACGCATTAAGACGACGGAACCGAAATGTGTGTGGATTGAGTGTGTGTTCCCTGTTCTCTATGTTCTGCTGTTCTGCGCGTTCCCGGCGCTGAAGCGCCGGGCTATTTAGGTCTCAATTATCTGGTCTCGGTTCTTTGTTCTTTGTTCTTTGTTCTCGGTTCTCGGTTCTTTGTTCTTTGTTCTGCTCGCTACAGGAACGTCCCCAAACAGCCTTTCGCCTCCTGCGCTGGCCGCCAGATCAGCTCCCAGCGCCATAGGTGGTCGAAGCGCGTACCGTGCCAGACCCCAGCGGTAGGCGCGCAGTTGCCATAATCGTAACGGTGGCCAGACAGATCGATCTTGTGCATAGTGGTGTGCAACAGCGTGGCCTGAATACACGCGCCGTGGGTGACAAAGCCTACGCGCTTCAGCGGGCTATCCTCGACCTGGGTTAGTAAATCGGCGATGCGTGGCATGATCTGTGCGATCTGCTCGCCCGGCGCGCCCTCGCGTAATGCCTCGACGAATGTGATCTCCAGCCCCAACCGGTCGACAATTGCCGCTGCTGTTTGGGTCGTGCGTTCGAACGGCGAGCAGAACAGGTGCTCTAGGCCGCGCCCTTCCAGCCACTCGGCCAGCGCCGCCGCCTCGCGCCGGCCTGCCTCGGTCAGCGGCGGGCCTGGGTGAATCTGGTACGGAACGCCCGAGAACCGGTCGGGCGCGGCGTGCCGAATAAGGTAAAGCTCTTCGAGCATTAGGTCTCCATTGTACATGTTTGGCAACGCGCTTGAGTGCGTTTCGATCGACAGCGTGGGGCTTCAAGCCCATGAACAAATACAGGACTTTCGCTTAAAGCGTCTTTTTCGCCTGCGGCGGGCAAGGAATTGTTTTTTC
>JACMIM010000717.1 GCA_014381165.1 Roseiflexaceae bacterium | reverse complement strand
GCCCGCGCGCGCTCGCGGGCTGCTACGAATGATGCGCGTTGAATTTCAGTCGGAGCATTTTGCCCCTGTCCATGCGCTGCGATCAACCAATCATAGGCGCCCAACGTGCGGGCTGTTTCTTCCATCTGCTCCTCTTGCTCAGCTAGCCAGCCTATGTATCCGATAACGTACACCGCAAGTGCCATGTAGCCGCCTTGATCGGCCCGTTGAAGCGCCTCGCCCAGATATGTTCGTGCCGCCGCTTGATCGAAGCGACGAAGCATAACGTGGCTGAGGTTGAGGAGATTGTGAATTATCGTTTGCTGGTTATCAAGATTGTAACTAATAGCAAGTGCCTCGGAAAGGTAGTGCTCGGCAGCATCGTCTTGCCCACGCGAGATAGACAGCTCTCCCAAGTTATTAAGCGCCGCCACCATCCCGCGCCGATGACCAATATCACGGAACAGCGCCAATGCCATCTCGAAGTGATGTTGGGCTTCGGCGTAAAACTGCCGATCGTGAAAAGCGCTGCCGAGTCTGATATATATGGACGCCATCCCTCCACGATTTTCAAGTCGCTGATAAATGACGAGCGCCTCGTTCAGCATTGCTAAACACCGCTCGTAGTCGTTGATTGGATCGAGGTAGAGGGCCAGTGAACCGAGGCAATACGCGCTCAGCATGTTGTCTTCAAACGCACGAGCGGTCGTTAGTGCAGACTCCAGCAGTGCGCGACACAGCGCATGTTCGTCTAACTCACCGCCCAGTACAGCAGCTAATTCCTGCAGCCGTGCCTGCTGTAGTTGCAGCTCGCGTGGCGCATCGGTCGGCAATGGCAACGCAAGCACCGCTTGTACGAAGCGCCAACCTTCACGAACAGCACCATTGATCGACCAGAAGCGCACCAGATCCTTGCACATGTCAAAAGCCATGGCGAGATCGCGACGCTCTAACGCGCCATCAAGTGCTGTTCTCATATTCGGGTAGTCCAATACCATTTCGGCTGTTACTGTAGGGTGGCTGAAAACATTGGCACCTCGTGTCGCCACAAACTGCTGAAAGTACTTGGCATACCGTTGCGTAACGTCCGCCGATTCGCCACGGCTCGCCAGTTGCTCGCGGCCATACTCGCGCACGGTCTCCAGCAGGCCATAGCGCGGCATCTCGTCATCGGTCTGCGCCTGCACAAGGCTGTGGCTCACCAGCGTGATCAGCCCATCGACCACATCGAGCGGCTGCGTTTCATCGGGCTGCCAAACGGCCGTAATTGCTTCTAAACTTGCTCCGCCCACAAACACACTCAGCCACGCCAAGAGCTTTTGCTCCTGTGGCGGCAGGAGCGCGTAGCTCCATTCGAGCGTGGCGCGCAACGTTTGCTGGCGGCTTGGGCCATCACGGCTTTGGGCCTGCAGGAAATCCAGCCGGTCGCCCAAGCGCGCCAAAATCTGCGCTGGCGGCAGGGCACGCACCCGCGCCGCCGCCAGTTCGATTGCCAGCGGCAGTCCTTCCAATCGCACGCAAATCTCAGTCACCGCAGCCGCGTTGTCGGCGCGCAGGCTGAAGCTGGGCGCCACCGCCTGCGCGCGGGCCACGAAGAGCCTGATGGCGGCGTTCTGCCCGAGCGTCGGCAGATCGGCGGTTGTTTCAGCAGCCGGCAGCGGCAGCGGCGGTACGGTATGTTCCTGCTCGCCGTACACGCCCACCG
>JACMIM010000716.1 GCA_014381165.1 Roseiflexaceae bacterium | reverse complement strand
TCAGATTGTTGCAGCCGCACCACACATGAGGTCTAGAAGCCCGCTGGTATCACACAAAACGCGGTGAAGCGCGTTCCAGCGAACAACGCGCTTCACCGCGGTTTGGGGTATCAGACGCCGGATTTATCCGGTGGCAGTGCCGCGAACGTGAGGGTTGCAATTGTACCGCCGCCAAGTTCGGTGTGAATTTCAAGCGTGCCATTGTGGTCGAGCATCAATTGCCGTGCGATCGTAAGGCCTAGACCGCTGCCCTGATCCGCCGATTTGGTGGTAAAAAATGGCTCGAACATGCGCTGCCGCACGGCTTCGGGAATACCGTGCCCGTTGTCGATAATGTTTACCACAATCTGGCTGTTCTGGGCATCATGCTGCGTTACAATGCTGATTTGTGGGCGATCGACGGCGTGGGCGCGCAGTGCTTGTTCAGCATTGAGTAGTAGATTGCGCACGACTTGATCCAACTGAAGTGCGTTGCCTAGCAGCAGTGGTACGTCTGGCTGCAATTGCACCACCAGCGATATTTCGTCGGCGCTAGATGAAACAAACGGGTAGGCTGCGATATCGCGGATGACCGCGTTGATCGAGATCGGCTCACGCGCTGCCGTGTGTGGCGACACAAACGTTTGCACCTGCCGCAGCAGACGCGCTCCGCGCTGAATCGCCGCGAGCAGTCTATCGACGTGTGTGCGGCGCTCCTGTGCGTCTGCATCGATCAGGCTCTCGCCATAGAGTTGCGCGACGGTCAGTGTGTGGTTCAGCTCGTGTACAAGTTCGATCGTTCGTTGGCCGATAATACTCAACCGCTCGGCGCGTGCGAGTTCCGCCCGTTGCGTGTCGATTAGGTGTTCTAGCTGCTGCGTGGCGTAGATTGTTGCCTGGCGCTCCTGATCGAGGATAGTCCGCAGGCGAGTACAGCGCATCTGGTAGTAGATTGCCACAATCAGAGTAATCGTACCGAACATCAGCACGCTACCCGTGAGGACTGTTTGCTGGGAAGGCATGGTGGTCGCACCTAGGCCAAGCGTCAGCTGCGCTACTCCAATCATAGCGACGAGCCAAAGGCAGGCTACAATGATACCTCTTCGAGAGCGCCGCGATGTGGAAATTAAGCGTAGAAGCACGATGTAGTGTCTCCATCGAAGCGCCGGTCGATTGGCTCCCAAGCTGAAGAAACGTGTGACGGTGTCAACTCGCAATCTAGGAATGATTGCGACTATACGAAGGCGCGCGCGAATACACTTCAGTCTCTGTCGCATACAGTGCGGCATGCAGCATTGCTGCAAACTCTTGGATATTACGCGCGTCGCGCACCCGCAACACGGCGGCGCGCTCCTCGATCGAGAGATCGTGGCCGATTGCGCACGTTAACACGGCGCGTGGGTCAGCTAGCAACTGGGCGGCGGTTGAGGCATTGCTCACAGCAGCGCAGATCAGCCGCTCTAGCGCGGGGTAGCGCCGGATGGTGCCTGTAGGTTGGTAGACGAGCATTGCCCTGGGCCTTTCATCACCTGAGTGAACAGCACAGCTATTCCAGAAAGTAGGATTAAATCGCCGAGGCTCCAGATAGCAATCTGGGCCAGTGGGCCGGGCAGGGCAATCCGATCGCCAAGCACTGCAAACCGCGCCATGTCATCTGGAATGATTTTATCTTTGGAGTAGCGCACGAGGCTGTCGGCATTCACCGCAGTTCCAGTGGTTTGAGCTAGCACAGTCGGCTCTAGCGGCATGACGCCACCGTTCGCGCCCATGACCAGCATGTTCAGGCCGATTCCCAAAGCAATCAAGGCCATCCCAGGCCGCTGCCGGTTCTGCCACAGGCACAGGCCGAGGCAGGCAGCCGTGAGAGCGAGCAGGACAAACTCGCCGCCAATAAGCACAACGTGCAGCGCCTGCGCAACCACTGCCACAGCGATCAGCGCACCACCACGTAGGTCGAGTAGCGCGAGCCGCAGCAGGCCCTGTCGCCCATAGCATACCGTCAGCGCTGCCAAGATCAGCGCGAGCGCGCTGGCGATGGCAATCACTTCTGGGCTGCCACAGTAGCTCGGCCCGGGCCATCATTGAAGTCGAACGGCGCGCTGCCGGCGAATAATAAGCCTAGAGTAACTCCGACGGCGACGATGGCGCGGACGACGGTTTTGCGCAGCTGAGTGGTGTTCACGGTGTGTGTTCCTTCGCTTGTTTCGAGTACTGAACACAGCATAATCTGGGGTAGTTAGCGCGCGGTTAGTGCATGGTTAGTTAGCTACGTGTGGGTGTCGTTGGAGGTCGCGTGATCGTAGTGCTGCAGCAGAAGTCACTGCGATAATCACGCCATTGCTGATTAGCTCGCGTTCAGGATGCGCTGATACAGGGTGTTGATTTCCGAGGTACTCTCGATATCCAGGCCGAGTTCTTCGTCCAGCAGGCGCTGGAGCGAGCGATACTGTTTAATCGCGGCGGCGCGGTTGCCGAGCGCGATCAGGCAGCGCATGACGCCTGCGTGGGCGGCCTCGTCCAGCGGATCGGCTGCTAGAATCGACTGAAACAATGTGAGGGCGTCGATGTGGCGCGCTTCCACCAAGCATTGTTCGGCTGCGCGGTGCAGCGCCGACAGATAACGCTGCTCCAGGCGCGAACGAATCTCGGCGCTCCAGATGTTGTCGCTCCAGGGCAGAAATGGGCCGCGGTACAGGTCGACGGCGGTGAACAGCGTGTCGGTAGAGCCATTGCGGGCGTCGAGTAGTTGCAGAAATTGTTCGACGTCGAAGTCAAGCCAAATCAAAGTACGGTTCACGCGATACCGTTGGCGGTTGTGCAGCTCGATCATATCGCGTGGCAGCGCCTCGCGCAGCTGGAAAATGGCGCTCTTCAGCGCACCACGGCTGTTCTCGGCTGCCAGATCAGGCCAGACCGCTTCGCGCAGCGCTTCTGGTGTCGCACCGGCGGGATGAGCAAGCAGGTAGTAAAACACCTCGCGAGCCTTCAACCAGCCAAGAGCGATAGCGTTGCCGTCGATCTGTATTTGATCGCCGCCAAGCGTTTGCACCGCCAACTGCTGCCGTCCGTCGTCGTGATGCATGGTTGCAGCAGTGCTACGCAACACTTGCTGGCGCTGAATCCAGTCGCTGGCGCGAGCCCATTCGAGCGTCTGTGCGCGGCGAAGCAGGCTGGGCAGGTGCAGCGTTTCGGCAACCAGAAACGCATCATGACCAAGCTGATCGGCGATGTTTACGGCCCGATCGAGCGCATCGATTAGTTCGTGTGCGTCGAGTGGCGGCAGGCTGGCAACCTGAGCACGCACGATCTGCGCACGAGCCAACTCGATGGTTGCTCGTGTACCGAGCGCCAGCAGCGCCCGCTCGAGCAGGCTGCGCGCGCGTGGTTTGTCGCCAAGGTTTGCCGTAGCGCCAGCCTGCGCTAACAGCACCTCGGTGTGTCGCTGTTGCTCAGGCGCGAGTGCCTCGGCAGCATGGAGAACCGAAGTGTATTGGCATTCGCGTAACAACAGGCGTAGGCGCGCGCGTTCAAGGTATGCTTGCAGAAACGCGCCGCTTGCTTGTTGTTGGGCCTCATGATAGGCGTTGCGTGCGTGCTCAACCAGCAAAAGATCGCTATACAGATCGCCAAGTGTTGTGTGGACAAGCGCCTGGTAGCGCTCTAAGGCAGATTCACGCGCCCGCGTGGCAGCTTCCTTAAGCGTTAGATGGGCAGCCGTGTAGTCGCCCGCCATGTGCTGAACGACAGCTTTGCTATTCAAGCTCGACGCTTGCAGGCCAAGATTTCCGAGATTCGTCCAACAGGCTGAGGCCTGGCCGTGCAGCAGTTCGGCCTGGCGTAACTGGCCAAGCTCGGCGTAGCAAATACCAAGATCGTGTTGCAACTGCGCCATCTGCGTAATTGCAGCACGCTGGCGTTCAAGCTCAAGCCCCTCCTCAAGCGCGAGAATGGCTTCCTCGGCGCGTCCGGTGCGGTAGAGGCAAATACCGCGAACCCGTAGCGCCGCCGCACGATCAGCATTGGTCAACACTGGCATCGCTAGAATTTGCTCAACCCGCAACAGCGCCCCAGCATACGCACCAGTCCGCCAGGCCAGCTGCGCGTTCAGCAGCTCGACATGCACCAGCTCGCCAGGAGTTGCGCGCGCGCGGGCAAGGTCGACCAGCACAAAGGCTTCCTGGTAGCGGCTGCGTGCGCTCAGCAGGCGGGCGTGTAGGCAGAGCAGTGTCGCCGTGAGTTCCGCCTGCGGCAGCGCCGTGAACCAGCGCTCCAGCGTTTCTAAGCGACCTCGCGCAAGCAGGTCTTCGCCACCTGTTATCACTACCCGCATTGCAGAAGCCACGTCCTGCGCCATCATACACATGTCGAAGGCTTGCGACCACTGCTCGCGCGCCAAGGCAGCCTCGACAACCTTGAGCGCCTGTTTATGATACTGGGAAGCATTCGAGCGTCGGTAGCGCTCGAGCAAAAACTCGCGAAACAGCGGGTGAAAGCGCAGGACGCCTGGCTTGATCTCGCTGACGAAGAGGTGCTCGCGGAGGACTGTCTCGATCAGTTCGGCCGAGTCGATGCGTCCAAATAAACTATCGCACTGCTGCGCTGTGAGTTCGTCGAGCAAGGCCGCGTCAAGCAGAAACTGCTGAATAGCTGGACGTTGCTGGTCGAAAACCTGTTCGGCAAGAAAGGCATAGACATAGCGGTCGCCACTGCTGGCAGTAGTTTCGACCGTTCCAGCTGCCCCAGCTTGCACGGCAAGCAGAATGCTGGTGATCCAGCCATTTGAGCGCTCGACGAGCCGGTGAATTGTGTCTGCTGGCAGCTCTGGGTAATGGCTGGCGGAAAGCACCTCGGCCACTTCTGCCGAGGCAAAGCGCAGCGAGGCTTCGTCAAGGCCGCTCATCTGCTGGCGCGCTGCGAGCAGCATCAGGTTGGGAATGCTTGGCAGCGTGCGCGAGGCGAGCAGAATATGACAGCGCGGGCAGCGCACCAAAATCTGTCCGATCAGCTCGCGGCTGTCCTCGACCGCATCGACATGGTGCCAATCGTCGAGGATCAGCATGAACTCGCTGGGAATACTGTCGAGATCACGCAGGAAGATGCTGGCGGCGCTGGCAAACGGTGTGGTCGAGGGGCTCTCAAGTAGGCCCATGGTCTGCTGCGAGTGATCAGGAAAAGCCTGATCGATGGCTGCCACTAGGTAGCGCAGAAATTCCCAAGGGTCGCGATCTGATTCATCGAGGGTGAGCCACGCGGTAGGATGCGGCAGTTTGGCGGCGAAGTCGATCAACAGCGAGGTCTTGCCGTAGCCTGCTGGTGCGGTGATCGTCGTGAGCTGGCGGGAACGCGCGTGTTCGAGCAGTGCCGTAAGCCGCTGTCGAGATACTAGCCCGGCTGGCCGTTGCGGAATAGCAATCTTGTGCTGAAAACTTACCACAATTGCCTGTTACATCTTCTGTAAGCAACCATAGGTGTGCGACGTGTCAAAGGTTGGTTGCAGAGTATAGCACATCGTGCAGTATCACTACGCGCCTTGGGGTGGGATTCAGATTGTTGCAGCCGCACCACACATGCGGGGTAGAAGCCCCACGTTCGAGCGAACAACGCGCTTCAGCGCGTTTTGGCCTATCAGACGCCGGATGCATCCGGTGGCCGTGGTGGCGGCGCAACAGGTTGAATCTCACCCCGCGCCTTGCTTGGTTAACAGCAGCCCCGCTTGCAGCGATGCGGCTGTGCGCAGGCCCTTGAGTTCGACGCCAAGCCCAATCAGCGATTGAGCGACCTCGGGGCGCATGCCCACCAGCACCGTTTCTGCGCCCATCAGTCGGGTGGCGTCGGCGATCTGTAGAAGCGTCTTAGCCACCTGCGTATCCACCACCGGAACGCCGGTGATATCGAGAATGACTGTGCGGGTGTGCCGCTCTTCGATCCACGAGAGCACACTCGTCGTCAGGCTTGACGCCCGATTGCTATCGATCGCACCGGTCATCGGCACGATCAAGGTGTCGTCGCGCACGGGAATCAGCGGCAGGGCTAGGTCGTTGATGGTCTGATTCAGTAGTTGCTGTGTCACCAGGCTTTCCCGAAGCTCGCCGGCCAGCAGTTGCTGCGCCGCCAGGTTCGCACGCAGTTCCGCCGTTTGCGCGGCAACCTGCTGTTCGAGGTTGTTATTGGCGCTTTGCAACGCACTCCTGGCTTGATCTGCTTCGGTGCGTGCCGCCACAACTTCGTTGAGCACGCGCTGGAACACTTGCGCACCAATAAACGCGATGCCGCCGACCATCACAAGCATACCGGAGCTGCTGTAGATTGGCAACGCCCGCGTGGGGTTGCTCAACGCATCGGCGTGAAACAGCCAGATCGTGAACGCAAAGCCAACCAGATTGATACCTGTAACCAGCCAAACCTGGAGTGGGCGCATGGTCAGCCCGGCTATCACCACTGCCATACTCAGGTAAAAGCCGCTCGAAATCGCCAGGCTTGGCGCTGTGACTGCTAGGCTTCCTAGGGTTGCTATCGTAAATGTGCCAACCAGCAGCCAGGCGGCGACTGTCGGCAGACCACGCCGTGCCAGCATGAAAGTCGCGCCAATGCAGAGCAGCCCGCCGGCCAGCACCAGTAGCGGGGCCATCGGTCGCGGGATTGTGAACGTGATTGGCACGAACAGCAGCGCGACAACGAACAGAACCGCCGCCAGCCGTGTGGTTGTCTGCACCCGGCGGTTTAGGTCAAGATTATTAAAGCGAATGGCATCATTTGAATTGTGTGTGCGGCGCGTGGACATCTTCACTCCCCCTGATGCGATTGCGGGCTACTCCAATGTAACAGACGCTTTCGTCAAGCAACAGTGAGAATCTAACCAAAAGCCACACAATCTCGCAACTAGCGCTACGATCGGCCAACTACTGGCGGTACGAAGGCCAGATCGGCATCGCTCTGCGGGCGCAAGAAGTCGAAATCGCAGCCTTGATCTGGCTGAAGCACATGATCGATGTAGAGGCGCGGGTAGCCGCGTGTGTGCGGCGAGGCTGCCGGATGCCAGGCGCTTCTGCGGCGCTCCAGTTCGGCAGGCGCGACCAGCAGGTTGATTGCCCGCCCTTCCAGATCAAGCTCGACCACGTCGCCGTCCTGCACCAGCGCGAGCGGCCCGCCGATCGCTGCTTCCGGCGCAATGTGCAGCACAATCGTGCCAGCACTGGTGCCGCTCATTCGCGCGTCGCTGATCCGCACGATATCGCGCACGCCTTCGGCCAGCAATTTCTTTGGCACGGGGATGCTGCCCCACTCCGGCATCCCCGGCGCGCCCACCGCTCCAGCGTTCCGTAGGATCAGCACGGTCGCCCACGTAACTGGCAGGTCGAGCGCGTCGATCCGCTCAAGCATATCGGCATAGGAGTCGAAGACCAGTGCCGGGCCGCGGTGGCGCAGCAAATGCGGCGAGGCGGTGGTGGTGCGCAAGATTGCGCCGCGCGGGGCCAGGTTGCCACGCAGCACCGCCAGCGCCCCCGAGGGCTGGATCGGCGCGTCGAGCGGCCTGATGATCTCGGCTGCTTGGCTGTCCTGCGGGATAGCTGCGCCAAGCGGCTGGCCGGCAACAGTTGTTGTGCTGCGGTTGACCGATCGGCCAAGCCGGGCCAGCAGTGCGGGCAGCCCGCCGGCCGCGTCGAAATCGGCCATCAGGCGCGCACCGCTCGGCTGGAGATCGAGCAGCACCGGTGTCTCGCGCGAGAGCCGGTCGAAATCTTCCAGGGTCAGTTGTACCCGCAGCCGCCCGGCGATCGCCAGCAGGTGAATAACCGCATTGGTCGAGCCGCCAATTGCAGCATACACACGCAAGGCGTTCTCAAAGGCGTGATTTGTCATAATGTCGCGTGGGCAGAGGTTTTCGCGCACAAGCTCGACGGCGCGCGCGCCGCTCTTCTCGGCGGCAGCCAGGCGGCGCGTATCGGCGGCGGGGATCGTTGCCGTGCCGGGCAGCATCATGCCCAGGGCCTCGGCCAGCACCGCCATAGTCGAGGCTGTGCCCATGGTGTTGCAGGTGCCGGAGCCGCAGGAGTAGCAGGCCTCCAGCGCGTCCCAATCGGCCGTACTGATCTGGCCACTGCGGAACTGATCCCAATATTTCCACAAATCAGTTCCGGAGCCGACCTCGGCACCACGCCAGCGCCCGGCCGCCTTTGGCCCGGCGCAGATTTGAATGGCCGGCAGATTCACGCTCGCCGCCGCCATCAGTTGTGCAGGCGTGGTCTTGTCGCAGCCGCAGAGCAGTACCACGCCGTCGATCGGGTACGCTCGCAGCGTCTCCTCCAATTCCATTGCCATAAGATTGCGGTACAGCATGGCGCTGGGCTTCATCAGCTCCTCGCCCAGCGACATAGTGTTGAACTCTAGCGGCACGCCGCCGGCAGCGATCACGCCACGCTTGGCGGCAGCGGCCAGGTCCGGCAGGTTCAGGCTACAGTTATTTAGCTCGCTCCAGCTGTTGGCAATGCCAATCACCGGCTTGCCCTGAAAGAACTCGCGCGACCAGCCGAGCGTGCGCAGCACCGAGCGCGCCTGTAGGCCAATTTCGTCGCGACCCTCGAACCATTCTGCACTACGTAGCTTCATACCAGGCCTTCCTGTGTGGAGAACACGTATGAGTATAGCAGATACGTCAATATATCAATAGCTCTGTATACGAAGGTAGGGTAAAAATTCTTTTTATATAGCACTATCTATGTCAGATGAGTGGTTTATCTCCTTGAAAAAATGATTCAGCGCTGAAATATGTCGTAATAGCGCTTGACAGGACTAAAAAATACCGTATACTCGTATACAAGCCAGAACGATCTATTTGAAATGAACTCTTTCTATGACGCTTGACATACTCACGCTGCCGCAGGTGGTGGCGAACCGCGCACCGCGCTTTCGCGAGGCGGCCTATGCGGCGATCAAAGACGCCATTCTGCTCGGCAGGCTTGGCCTTAACCAGCCACTGGTCGAGGAGCAATTGGCATCCATGCTGGCGATCAGCCGAACTCCGGTGCGCGAGGCACTGGCGCTGCTGGAGCACGATCAGCTGATCGGCCCGCGCGGCGGGCGTGGGCTGTACGTCGCCCCGGTTTCGCGCGAGCAGTTCGTGGCCATGTTTGTAGCGAACGAGGCGGTCGAACCGTTTCTGGTTCGTCAGGCCGCCCGCCTGGCTACGCCAGCGCAGCTTGGCGAATTGGTGGCGACGCTGTCTCAGGCCGAACAAAGTGTTGGCAATGCGGATCTGGCTGGCTTTCTGCGCGCCTCCCGCAGCTTTCACCGGCTGGTTGGCGAAGCTGCCGGCAATGCGCCGCTGACTGATTTTGTTGTACGCAATGAGGAGCGGGCCGACATGTACCTGCTCTCGGCTGGCAGGGCGCTTGATATGCAGACGATGCAGGCCTCGAATACCGAGCACGCCGCCATCCTCGCGGCCGTGCGCAGTGGCGACGCCGAGGCAGCCGCGCGGCTGTCGGTGTATCACGCGCAGTCGCTGCGCACGCGGCTGGGCGATCTGTTCTCGGAGCGGCCAGAATAACTCGCTACCACGAAGAACACGAAGAACACGAAGAACACCAAGAAGACATAAAAACTGATTTTTCGGCCTTCGTATGCTTTGTGGTGAAACGTGCAGTTTTAGGAGCGGCCAGAACAACTCACTACCACGAAGACCATGAAGACCATGAAGATTACGAAGCAGATCTAAAAACTGCTTTTTCCGGCCTTCATGGTCTTCGTGTTCTTCGTGGTAAAACGTGCAGTTTTAGGAGCGGCAATGACCCTTGTGCAGCAAGCTGATCTGGTCGAGCGGGCCAACCGCGTGATCCCCGGCGGCGTGAATTCGGGCAATCGTCGGCTGGCCTGGCCGCTGGCCGTGGTCGAAGCCCAGGGCGCGTACTTTACCAATGCCGACGGCACGCGCTACCTGGATTACCACGCGGCGTTCGGCCCGCTTCTGTTGGGCCACAATCACCCGGCGGTCAATGCCGCCGTGCGTGCCGTAACCGAGCGGCTCGACATCATCGGCGTTGGCGTGACCGATATCGAGGTGGAGTTGGCCGAGAAGCTCTGCCAGCTTATTCCTTCCGCCGAGCGCGTGCTGCTGACCAACTCTGGCTCGGAGGCGACCTACGCCGCGCTACGGCTGGCCCGCGCCGTGACCGGCCGTCACGCCATCGTCAAATTTCAAGGTACGTACCACGGCTGGCACGATGCCGTGCTGCTGAATGTGATCAGCGCAGCCGACAAGCTCGGCCAGAAGGACCCGCTTTCGCTGGGTATGCTGCCGGAGGTGATCGACCACACGCTGGTGTTGCCGTTCAACGATGTCGAAGCGCTGGGCGCAACGCTGGATGAGCGTGGCCACGAGATCGCGGCGGTGCTAGTCGAGATCGTGCCGCACAACATTGGCTGTGTGCTACCGCGCCCTGAGTTCTTGCAGGCCCTGCGCGAGCAGTGTACGGCGCATGGTATCGTGCTGATCTTCGACGAAGTGATCACCGGCTTTCGCCACGGGCTGGGCGGCTATCAGCGCATCTGCGGCGTCACGCCCGATCTCTCGACCTTCGCCAAGGCCATGGCCAATGGCTACCCGATCGCGGCGCTGGTTGGCCGGGCCGAGCTGATGGATCGCTTCGGCCCCGGCGGCGGCGTGGTGTTCGCCGGCACCTACAACGGCCACCCGATTGGCGTGGCGGCTGCGCTGGCCACAATTGCCGAGTTGGAAAGCGGCGCGGTTCATGCGCACTGCTTTGCGCTGGCCGAGCGCCTGGGCGATGGCATTGCGCAGATCGCGGGCGACCTGGGCATCGAGATGACTGTCGCGCGTTTTGGCTCGGTGGTGGTGCCCTATTTTATGGATGGCCCAATCGAGAGCTACACCGACCTGCTGCGCAACGACACCGCACGGGATGTAGCGTTCCGCCAGGGCATGTGCGAATGCGGCGTGTTCATGCTGCCAGTGGCGCTCAAGCGCAATCACATCAGCGCGGCGCACACCCACGCCGATATCGACCGCAGCTTGGATGCGGCGCGTGAAATCTTGCGGGCCATGTGAGGTATGTATGCGCGGCCTCCCCAACAAAGGCATTCTGATTTCCGGCGCATCGTCGGGGCTGGGCAAGGCGGCGGCGCAGCGCTTTCTCGAAGAAGGCGCGCGCGTGTTCTTCTGCGGCCACGAGCCAGCGGGCGTTGCCCAAACCATCGCCGAGCTTCTGCCGCTGGGCCAGATCGATGGCATGGTGGCCGATGTGAGCGATCCAGTTGCGGTCGAGGCGTTCGTCGCGGCGGGCGAAACCTGGCTGGGCGCGATCGATGTGTTGTGCAACAACGCTGGCATCGCCTGGGAAGAAAGCTTTTTGGAGATCACGGCGGCGAACTGGGATCGAATCATGGCGGTGAATCTGCGCGGCATGTTTCTGGTCGGTCAGGCGGCGGCGCGGCGCATGGTGCAGCGTGGGCGCGGCGTGATTGTCAATATGGCCAGCAAAAACGGGCTGGCTGGCGAGACCAAGTATGCCCACTACAATGCTTCCAAGGGCGGCGTGGTCATGCTGACCAAGACCATGGCGCTGGAACTGGGGCCACTGGGCATTCGGGTGAATGCGCTCTGCCCTGGCTATATTGTCACGCCCATGTCACTTGAGATCGACCCGCCAGGATTTGCGGAGGCCTATGCAACGCAGTACATCCCGCTTGGCCGCACCGGTACCCCGGGGGATGTCGCCGCAGTGTATGCCTTTCTCGCATCCGACGAATCGGCATTTATTCACGGCGAAACGTTGCTGGTGGACGGCGGCCACCTCGCGCAGTAGGCTTTTTTACCACGAAGACACGAAGAACGAGCAAACACGTCTGTAAGTACAACCGTTGGTCTTTTCTGCTTGGTGTCTTCGTGTCTTCGTGGCCATATTCCGGCCAGAGTTTGAGGAGTTAATGATGCCACATACAATCACGATCATCGGCGCGGGTAGCGCGGTTTTCTCGCTTGGCATGGTACGCGATCTGTGTTTGACGCCCAGCTTGCAGGGTAGCACCGTGCGTTTCATGGATATCGACCAGGGTCGGCTGGATGCGATTCACGCGCTTTGCACGCGCTACGCTGCGGAAATGGGCGTGTCGCTTCACTTGGAAAAGACCACTGATCGGCGGGCGGCACTGGCCGGCGCGGATGTGGTGGTGAATGCGGCGTTGGTGGCGGGGCATCACCGGCTGCGGGCGGGCTGGCAGGTGGCGCAGCGCCACGGCTACCGCTGGGGCGGCTCGCTTCATGTCATGCACGACGAAGCCTTTTGGGTCAATTTCCCGCAGTTGCGCCTGTTCGAATCGGTGATCGAAGATGTGCTGGAGCTGTGCCCGGAGGCCTGGTACATCCAGATCGCCAATCCGGTCAAGGCTGGCATCACGCATTTAGCGCGTACCTACCCGCAGGCCAAGATCGTCGGGCTGTGCCATGGCTACGGCGGCGTGTACTACTTAGCCAACAAACTTGGCCTGGAGCGCGAGCATCTCACCTATGAAATTCCCGGTGTCAACCATTTTATCTGGCTGACCAAACTGTTCTATCGTGGCGAGGACGCCATGCCGCTGCTCGCCAAATGGATCGAGGAGCAGGGGCCGAGGCACTGGCAGACATGCGGTTATAGCGACGAAATGGGGCCGAAGAAGTCCGATCTGTTCAAGCGTTATGGCGCATGGCCGATCGGCGATACCGGCGGCGATGGCGGCGGCTCATGGGGCTGGGAGTACCACAGCGACGACGCCACCGAAGCGCGCTGGCGCGAAAAGCCGGCGGTGTTCTGGAATAAGTTTTTCAGCGGCGGCGAACACGAGGTAGCTGAAATCAAGCGCATCAGCGGCGACCACGAGGCCCGTGTGACCGAGCACTTCCCGCCACACATGTCCGGCGAAAGCATCATCCCGGTGGTCGAGGCGCTGCTGCTCGATCTGCCGCGCGTCGTGCTGTGCAACATCCCCAACACCGGTGAGTATGTGCCGGGCGTGCCGCGCGACTTCCAGGTCGAGGTGCCAGCGCTGGTTTCGCGGCGCGGCATTCAGGGCATTCAGACCAGCGGCCTGCCGGTGGCGGCCCAGGCGGCCCTGCTGCGCGATTGTGTCGCGCCGACCAACCTGGAGCTGGCGGCCTACGCGCAGCGCGATTATGGCCTGCTGCTCGAACTGATAATGCTCGACCCCTGGACGCGCACGCCCGAACAGGCCAAGGCCATGCTGGATGAAGTGCTGGCGCTGGAGTTCAATGCCGAGATGCGCGACCATTATCGTTAGGGTGCTCGTCTGCGGCGAGCACAGGTAGTTTTAGGACTTACGCAGTTGGCGATTTCAGCCTGCGGCAGCATGGAACATCTATCTTTTTTGTTTCGTTGTTTGGTGCAACGCACCAAACAACGAAACAATGATGAGATATTTCCTTGCCCGCCGCAGGCGAAACGAACCCTGTTGAGCAACTGCGTAACTCCTAGATCGTTTTAAAAGAGGCTTGTCATGATTGTGGCTATGCTGCCCTTCGATGTTTCGTTCCAGTATGATGATCGGCTGCGCAAAATTCCGAATGCCCCAGATCAAATGCAGCAGGCGATCATGTGGCTTTCCACTAAAATCGAACAATCTCAGATTCCACGTGAGCATATTCTACTACTTCAAGATTGCGGTAGCTCTTGCCGTCGCGGCCG